>JASHUE010000147.1:0-8168 GCA_030040195.1 Streptosporangiaceae bacterium
CGCGCGAGAACGCGGTGCCGTCCACGAAGTCCGCACGGTGCCCTTCGCAGCTCCCGTCCGCGGCGATCCCGGCCACGGCCTGCATGCCGTCGCGGGGATCGGTGAACCGGAAATGCCGAGGTGCACGAACGGCTTGACGGGCTCCAGCTCGATCGTCAGTGACAGCGCGTAGCCGAGTGTGCCGTAGGAGTTGGGGAATCCTCGGTAGAGGGCGGCGTGCTCGTTGCCGGGCTCGGCGGAAACGACCCGGCCAGCGCCGGTAAGGATCTCCATTGCCAGCACGGACTCGTGCGGGAGGCCATTGCGCAGCGACGTCGATTCGATGCCGAGCCCGGAGACCGCGCCACCCAGCGTGATCGTCTTGAGCTGAGGCACGACAAGCGGCATCAGGCCGTACCGCAACGTCGCCGCGACCAGGTCCTCGTAGGTCGTCATGCCGCCGACGACCGCGATCCGCTCCGCCGGACTGACGTGCAGGACGTGCCCGAATGCCGAGACATCCAGGCCGGGCCCCGCAGTGTCTCCGCGGAACCTGAACAGGTTCGACGTCCGCTTCGCCAGCCGGACGGGGGTGCCCGGCGGCAGTGCCGAGTACGCGCGTTCGATCGCAGCCGCGGCGGCTCGGTGCGCGGCCATGGCCGGCCTTGACTGGTCACGCGCGGCGAGGTCGGTCACGCGGGCGCCTCCTTCGCAGAACCGTGAATTGCCTCATGGTCCCGGGATAATCGGTATCGCGCACGTCCGGGGGAACACCGTCCGGACTCCCCCAAGTCGGCCAGGTGTCCCCGGGAGGTCACTTATGGGCAAGGTTTACCCGGAAATCGACGAGCGGCTCAGGAAGTTTATCGCCGCCCAGTCCGTCTTCTTCGTGGCCACGGCGCCATGCCTGCAGCCCGACGGCACTGGCGGGCACGTCAATGTCTCCCCGAAGGGCTACCGGGACACCTTCGCGGTCCTCGGTCCGCACCGGGTGGCCTACCTGGACCTCACCGGCAGTGGCGCCGAGACCATCGCGCACCTGCGGCAGAACGGCCAGATCACCATCATGTTCTGCTCGTTCGACGCCACGCCCAAGATCCTCAGGCTATACGGAACTGGCGGGGTTGTGTTTCCCGGCGAGTCGCGCTGGACCGAGCTGGCCGGGAGCTTTGGCCGCCGTTGCGCCGACGGCAGCGCGCCGGGAAGCCAGCGCGCGATGATCGTCGTGGACGTGCAGCGGATCGCCGACTCCTGCGGCTACGCGGTGCCGGTGATGGAGCTGGTCGGAGATCGGGACCTGCTGGACGCCTGGGCTAGCCGCAAGACGGCTGACCAGCTTGATGCGTACCGGGCTGAGAAGAACGCGGAAAGCATCGACGGGCTGCCGGGGCTCGACCCGGACCTCGCCCGCCTGCCGTGGTAGCCCGGCTGTTGAGTAACCACGAGTAACCGGGGAAACTGGCCCCCATGCGGATCCGTGCATCCATCGCGGTTGCGGCCGTGCTGGTCGTCGCCGGAGGCGCGGGCGTGGCAGCAGTCGCCAGCGCCGTGGGAGCAGCATCTGGCGCGCCGTCCGGGCCGTATCTGGCAACAGTGCCCTACAGCGGGCAGCGCCGTGAGTCGGTCGCGGTCGTGACCGGCGCGGCCAGCGTGACAGTGAGCGCCGCGGCCATGCCAGGACAGCTGCTGCGCGCCTGGACCCCGTCGGGGTCGGCCATCCGCCCGCAGCTCGATGTGTCCGGCGGAACCGTGCAGGTGTTCCTGGATGGCACCGGACAGAGCGGTCCCGATGCGGTGTCGATCGAGCTGAGCCGCTCCGTGCGATGGTGGCTGCGATTCAGCGGTGGCTCCAGTCAGACCGTCATCCATTTGGGGAACGGGGACGTCGGTGGCGTCGACTTCACCGCAGGCTCGAGCCTTATCGCGATGACGCTGTCGCGGCCGACGGGAACTGTCGTCATCACGCTGGCAGGCGGGGCCAGCCAGGTCACCATCGGTGTTCCGGCAGGCGTGCCCGCCAGGCTGCAACTGTGGGGCGGCGCATCCACGGCGACCATAGGCGGACAGACTCGCATCGGGCTTGGGGGCGGCACCGTGCTTGCCGTACCCGGCTGGGCCCAAGCCGCGAACCGATACGACGTTTCCGCGCCCGCCGGCGTCAGCGATATCTCAGTGGCTGGCTAACCGCTCAGCGACGCGCGGTTCCGGTACAGGTCCCGCATCAGGCTGATCTCGGCCCCATGGTGGACCTGCTCCTTGACAAGCGTCGCGAATATCTGATGCAGCGGCCACTGTGCTCCCCAGTTGGTCGGGGCGAGCCGGTCCAGATCGACGTCGGTGAGGCCGTCCAGGGCGTCGATGATCGGCTGATGGCTGGCGAACAGCCAGTCAGTTGCCTCTTCCGCGCTGCCCGGCAACTCCAGGTCGAAAGAGAGGGAGGCCGTGTCGAAGGCGTAGTCCCAGTACAGGTAGTTCACGGCGGCCACGTGCACGGTCCGCCAGGCAATGGTCGTGAACGGGGCGGGCTGGGGCTGGCTCGGGTCATAATCGATCACCCAGTCGCCGCTGCCGTCCGTGCTGATGCCGCGCGACTCAGATCTGGGGTGCACAGTCCAGCAATCGGATACCGGCTCCCAGAAGAACTCCTCGTCGCCGATGCCAGCTAGCACCCGGTGCAAGGTCGTGCACGAGTCGGCAAATTCGGCGCGGAGAACATCGGCACCGTTGGTCATCGTCACAAGCTCCCCTCTGGGCCCGCCGGGGTCCGCCGGCCCGGGCGGTCACGCCACCCAGGCCGGCACCAGCTTGTCACCTACCGGTGTTGCGCAGTGCGCGCCCACGACGGATCCGTCCAGGGCGTAGGCCAGCATCCCGGCCCTGGCGGTGCCGATCGCGACGACGCCGGCCCGCGAGTCGGCGGTGATCTGGCGCGGCACGTCGGCAGGCATCACAAGCGTGTCGCCGGGCCCAACCTCGATCGTCTCCGTTCCGAGCAGCACGCTCGCGCCCCCCTCCAGCACCGTGAGGATCTGCTCGGCGTCGATCGCATGCAGAGGGCCCGCCTGACCCGGCTGCATGTCGACCCGCCACACGGCTACGGCCGCGCCGCCCTGGGTCGGTGAGGCCAGCGTCGTCATGACCGCGCTCGGGGTCTCAGTCCGGCGTAGCTGCCGGTTGCGGATGACAGGCATTACGGTGCCTCCATAAACTAGACAATGTGATTGTCTATATCGTCAACCAGGTTGTCGTTCATGTCAAGCGACATCACCGGTGAGCGCCGCCCGGCGGCAGATCCGCCAGGCTTCGAGCTGCCGGTCAGGCTGTTGCTCGGCTTTCGCTCGCTCATCGATGAGCTGCACGCTGAACTCGCCCGGCAAGGACATCCCGATGCCAGGCCGATGCACGGCTTCGTGTTCCAGGCAATCGGTCCCTACGGGACGACCGCAGCCGAGCTCGGCCGGCGGCTGGGCGTCTCCAAGCAGGCGGCGGGCAAGACGATCGACTCGCTCCAGCAGCTCGGCTACGTCCGGCGCGAGCCGGACTCCCGCGACCAGCGCCAGAAGATCATCGTGCTGACCGACCATGGCGTCGATGCTCTGGTCAGGTCCGCGGCCATCTTCGACGACCTCCGTGCTCGCTGGGCCGAGATCCTGGGCCGCGAGCGACTGCAGGCGCTCGAGGCAGACCTGCGCGCGGTCACGGGGGATCTCGAGCTGCCGCTCGACGTGCCCGGCTGGTTCGGCGGCGGGTGATCCTGGCCGGTCTCACCGCTGATGTCGCGCCGACCGGTCCAGGACCGCCCGGCCGCAGGCCCTCATAGAGTGATCAGGTGCGAATCGCGCTGATCAACTCGGGCATTGGCCTGCTCGCCCCGGCTGCGGCGCTGCACCGCCTGCGCCCGGACGCCGACCTTGTGCTCGCCTCCGACCCGGACGGGATGCCCTGGGGCCCGAGGACGCCAGCCGATATAACGGCGCGGGCGTTGCTGTGCGCCCGAGCGGCAGCTCACTATGAGCCGGACGTCCTGGTCATGGCCTGCAATACCGGGTCGGTGCACGCGCTGGACGCCCTGCGAGCAGAGTTCGAACCACAGATCCCCGTCATCGGCACCGTGCCGGCCATCAAGCCAGCCGCGGCAGCCCACCACGTCGTCGCCATCTGGGCCACCGTCGCGACCACGAACAGCGACTACCAGCGACGGCTCATCGCCGAGTTCGGCGGCACGGCGGAGGTAACGCCGGTGGCCTGCCCCGGCCTGGCCGACGCGGTCGATGCGGGCGACGAACCCGCGATAGCTGCGGCCGTACACAACGCGGCCCACATGACCCCGCCCAGGTGCCAGGCCGTGGTACTCGGTTGCACCGAATACGAGCTGGCAGCCGGGCAAATCAGCCGCGCGGTTCCCCGAGCCGTCATGCTGGGCTCGGCTGGGGCCGTGGCCGCGCAGGCGCTCCGCCGCGCCGCCGCGGTTCCGTCCGTGGCCGGCGTCGGCCCGGCACCGGCCACCAGGTCCGGGAATCCTGAAGCCCGCCTCGGGACTGTCCGGGTCCTGCTCAGCGGCCGCCCGTCCCTGCTGCCTGCCGCCGCGGCGCACTACCCGGAAGGCCGCCTGCTTGCGCCGCTTGTCGCCGACCCTGCCCACGACCAAGCGCTCACCGACTGAACGGTCGGCCCGCAGCCAGGCGACTTCGCCCGGGCGACGCACCGGCAACCGCGCCTCAGGAAGCAGCCGAGCAGCTTGCCCGGGTCCGGCCTGGTGGCTATCTGATGAACCACCCGAGCAGGCCGAACGTGACCTGCACGCTGCCGTTCGCCTCAGGCCCCCAAGCGCGCCGAGTAGGTCATTGCGGCATGCCAGGGGTCCGCTGTTCGATTCGACTATCTGCTCTGGCCGTTCTTGTTCGTCTCTGCGCGGCTGGATTGCTTGCCATCCTGCTCAAATGCCTTCAGGAACCGTGATGCAAGCTGCTCTGCCAGTGCGGGTGCGAGCGCGTCTGCCAGTTCTGCTGCAATCGCCTCGATAAATAGCACCCTTTCCAGCCGCGAAAGGCGAGATGGCCGACGCGTTGACCCGATCGCATGCTCGAGGAGAGCCGCAGTTGTGCCCTTCCCACGTTCAGGGGTGTCAGCTACGCCAGATTCGCGGAGAATGTCATCGATCAGTTTATCGATCAGCGAATCAAGCTTGTCCTGGGAGGATTCGGCGACCATATGCCGTCCTTTACGCAGTGTCAGTAGGAAATTCGCCGCCGCTCACCGTGAGTGGCCGAGCGGGGGCACTCGACTCCGCGGCGCCGCGGCGGCGCCGCGGCGTCGCGGTGGCCAGCCAAACGGTTCGGCGTCGCGACTAACGTGCGAGCGCCGCGAGCAGCAGCGGATGCTCGATCAGGGGCTCGCCTTCGTCCTCGCGGTGCCGCATCAGCGCCGCGAGCAGCAGCGGGTGCTCGATCATGCGCTCGCCGCGATCCTTGCGGTGCCGCATGAGCGCCGCGAGCAGCAGCGGGTGCTCGATCATGCGCTCGCCGCGATCCCGGCGGCGCCGCATCAGCGCCGCGAGCAGCAGCGGATGCTCGATCATGGGCTCGCCTTCGTCCTCGCGGTGCCGCATCAGCGCCGCGAGCAGCAGCGGATGCTCGATCATGGGCTCGCCTTCGTCCTCGCGGTGCCGCATCAGCGCCGCGAGCAGCAGCGGGTGCTCGATCATGTGCTCGCCGCGATCCCGGCGGCGCCGCATGAGCGCCGCGAGTAGCAGCGGATGCTCAATCAGCGGCTTCTCGTCGTCCCCGCGGTCCATGAGCGCATTGAGCAGCTCTTCTGCCGCTGCTTCGCGCTCCTTAGTAGCCGGCATGAATCCTCCCTGTTTTTACACCGCGTGGTGTGGCGCCCGGACATTGCTGTGCTTGCCTTGCGGTGGAGCACACGGTGAGGCTTCCCACTCGGGCAGCATCGGAAGTCACCCGACCCAGGTGACCTTTCAGCCTGGGGAATTACCTGGGCTCGAGAAGTCCGCTATGAGCGATCTGCGGCCGGTCGGATGGGATTTATCGCGGGACGCGAGAAGGCCACGAGCTCGCGTGAGCTGCCTTTTGCCGCCGGATAGGAGCCCCAGGGATGCCATGACAGGCAATGGGATTGTCGTCGGCTATGACGGTTCCGCTGGCGCTGAGCAGGCGACCCGCCTGGGCAGCGCGAGAAGGGCGACCCGGAGATCAGTCCTGACGGTGTGCCTCGTGCAGTCCCCCGTAGTCCTGTTCAGTCGCCGGCTGGCGGGGCGTCTGTCTGCTTCTGCGGGACCAACGTCCTCTGGTGTTCGGAAGGCCGGAGTTGTCGAGTGGGTTAGGAGCCGTCCGCGGAATGGGTTAGGAGCCGTCCGGGGAAAGCGGATAGCCGGACGACAACAGAGGCGCACTGCAGCCGTGCCAGGCGGAGTGAGCGTCGTTCGGGACAGGGTGGTGATTCATGGGCGCGAATGCCTGCGACGACGTATTCGCCTGGGCTGATCGAGACCCGGCGCGCGACGTATTCGCCACGCTGGCGGACGGCGCCTGGCAGCCCGTGACTGCGGAGCAGTTCGCGCTCCGGGTCGGCGCGGTAGCCGCGGGCCTGGTAGCCAGTGGTATCAGCCCGGGTGACCGGGTCGGCCTCATAGCGCCGACGAGCCTCGACTGGGCGGTTTGCGATTTTGCGATCTGGGCCGCCGGGGCGGTAACGGTGCCTATCTACGAGACCTCGTCGGCGGACCAGATCGACTGGCAGCTCGGCGACTCCGGCGCCGTGGCGGTCTTCGCCGGTACCGCAGGCATCGCCGAGGCCGTCCGCCGCGCCAAGCCAGGAACCGTCGAGACGACGTGGCGGCTAGACACCGGCGATCTGGACGCGCTCGCGATATCCGGGCGGGCTGGCGCGGCCGAGGAGGTCGCTCAACGGCGTTCGAGCGTGACCGCCGATACGGTCGCGACCATCGTCTACACCTCGGGCACGACGGGCAGGCCAAAGGGCTGCATGATCAGCCACGGCAACTTCACCGAGGCCGTCCGCGCCATACTGGCTGTTCCGGGCGTGCAAGACCCGATACTGGCCGGGGACGCCTCTATCTTGCTCTTCCTGCCGCTTGCACACGTCCTTGCCAGGGCGGTCTTGCTGTGCATGGTGCATGCGGGCAAGCGAGTCGGCTTCCTTCCCGACCCAGCCGAGCTGCCCAGCGCGCTCCAGACCTTCCGGCCGACGATCCTGCTCGCCGTCCCCCGCGTGCTGGAGAAGGTCGCGGAGTCGGCGCGCCAGCAGGCCGAAGAGCGCGGGCACCGGCGGGTCTTCGCTGCAGCCGAAGCTACCGCGATCGCGTGGAGTCGCTCCGGCCGGCCGGGCCTGCCGCTGCGGCTGCGGCACGCCGTGTTCGACCGGCTGGTGTACGCCCGGGTGCGTCAGGGGCTTGGCGGCCAGGTCCGGTGGGTGATCAGCGGCGCCGCGCCACTCAGCCAGGACCTCGCCCATTTCCTGCGCGGCGCGGGAGTAAGCGTCCTGGAGGGCTGGGGCCTGACCGAGGCCGTCGGCCCGCACACCATGAACCGCCCAGCCGAGCAGCGGGTCGGCTCGGTGGGCTTGCCGATGCCCGGGTACAGTGTGCGGACTGCCCCGGACGGCGAGCTTGAGATCGAGGGTCCGGACATCTTCCAGGGCTACTGGCGCGACCAGCTGGCGACCGCGGAGGCGTTGGACGGTCAGTGGCTGCGTACCGGGGACCTTGGCCGCGTCGATGCGGACGGATTCGTCTACGTGACCGGCAGGAAGAAGGAGATACTCATCACCGCCGGCGGCCAGCACGTGGTGCCGTCCGCCCTCGAAGACAAGGTGCGCCAGAACTATCTGATCGCCGAGTGCGTCGTCATTGGCGACCGCCGCCCCTACGTTGCGGCTCTGCTCACCCTGGACGAGCAGGCCTTCGCCCGGTGGAAGCACCAGCACCGCAAGCCCGCCGGTGCGGCCATCGCCGAGCTGGGCGATGACCCGGATCTGCGCAAGGCCGTGCAGCACGCCGTGGACAGCGCCAACGCGACCGTGTCGAGGGCCGAGACGATTAAGCGATTCCGCATCCTGCCCGGCCAGTTCGGGGTGGGCGCCGAACTCACGCCTACGGGCAAGGTCCGCCGCGACTACGTCATGGCCAAGTACGCCAGCGACATCGACGCGCT
>JASHUE010000148.1:0-7870 GCA_030040195.1 Streptosporangiaceae bacterium
TACTACAAGCTCCTGCCGCAATTTGCGCAGAAGGTCAACGGCCGCTACGACCTCGACTACGACGACGTGGTGACGCGCATGAAGGCTCACCTGGACCAGATGGACCACAAGCGAGACGTTCGAGCAGCCGCCCTTGACGTCCTGCGGTCACACGGCTTTGGCGAGGAGGCGGCGCGCAAATGGCTCCAGCGGCATCGACCTGAGGAGGCCGTAAACGCGTGGCCGCGTGGTCGGCGACCGTAGACCAGCTATGGACAGAAGCTAGTGCCCTAGCAGTTGACGTTTGCCCCGTTGGCCGGGCTCGCGCGAGAACCACTACTCCTGCGGGCGCTGATCGCCGTGACTCGCCCGGTGAGCTAACGCCTGCGGGTGCGTGAGATTGCCAACGATGGGGGGCGGGCGGCTGGTGAGGATCGTGCGCCGGGCATGACCAGCCGGCCGCCCACGACCAAGATCACGGCAAACGAGCAAACATCGAGCAGACATCGGCCGGGGCGCCGCGCTTGAAGATCGCGCAATCAGCAAGAAAGCCCAGGTCAGTGGCGTAAGATAACGGGTGCGCCGCCAGGGACTTGAACCCCGAACCCGCGGATTAAGAGTCCGCTGCTCTGCCAATTGAGCTAGCGGCGCTTGAGACGGTGAGATCGTAGCGCAACTTATCAGGACGAGCGAATCATGCCGCCAAGCGGGTCGCGTCGCCGCCACGCCTAAGAGGCTCTGACCTGGTACTACCCACCGAGGAACTTGCTCATGTACCTCGCGGCTCGCGATGGGCGGCCCGTCCTGGCCTCGGCGTGATCGGCCAGGCTCATGACCCGCAGGCCCGCGTTCAGCCCGAGCCAGCGCAGTGGCTCCGGCTCCCAGTCGGGCGATTTGTGCCCGACCCACGGCAGGCGGACGAGGTCACTGTCCGCGTCCGTGACCAGGTCAGCGAGGGTGCGGCCAGCCAGGTTCGTGGTAGATACCCCGTCGCCGACGTAACCGCCGGCCCAGCCGATCCCGCTGGCGCGGTCCAGGCCGACCGATGCGCACCAGTCGCGCGGGATGCCGATGGGACCGCCCCACGCGTGGGTGACACGGACGTCACCGAGGACAGGGAACAGCTCCGCCAGCGTCCGGCGCAACTCGGCGAAGACGGATGGCACCCGGTCAAACGAGGGCCGGACGGCCGAGCCGAGGTGATACGGCGCGCCCCGGCCGCCGAACGCGAACCGGCCATCCGCGGTCCGCTGCCCGTAAATGATCAGGTGCCGCAGGTCGCCGAACGTCGCCCGGCTGGCCAGGCCGATCTGGTCCCAGACCGCGTCAGGCAGCCGGTCCGTGGCGATCATCAGCGAGTAGACCGGGGCGACGGCCCGCCGCAGCCCTCTCAGGCCCGGCGTATAGCCCTCCGTAGCCCTGATAACGTAACGGGCCCGGACCGTGCCCAGTCGGGTCACCAGGCGACCGGGCTGGATTTGAAGCACCTCCGTGCCCTCGTACAGGTTGATGCCGGCCTCGCGCAGGACCTCGGCCAGGCCGCGGGCAAGGCGGGAGGGATGGATCGCGGCGCAGTGCGGGGTGTAGGTGCCACCCATGACGTCGGTGGCTGCCGCCATCTCGCGGGCTTCGCCGGCGGTCAGCAGCCGCAGGTCGTCCTCCCCGAATCCGAACTCCCTGCACTCGGTGACCTCTTCCCTGGCCCGCTCCAGCTGGAGGGCGGACCTGGCCAGCATCACCGTGCCGCCCTTGGCCCAGTGGCAGTCGATGCCTTCGGCGGCGGCTACCCGGCCGACCTCGTCGACCGTCTCGTGCATGGCCCGCTGCATCGCAATGGCACTGGGCCGGTCGGTCATGCGCTGGAGCTTGGCCAGCGATGCGGGGAACAGCGCCGAGCACCACCCCCCGTTCCGCCCCGAGGCGCCAAAGCCCGCGATCTCCCGCTCGCATAGCACGATCCGCAAGCCGGGATCGGCCTTGTGCAGGTAATAAGCCGTCCACATGCCGGTGAAGCCAGCACCGACGATCGCGACGTCGGCGTCGGTGTCGCCGGGCAGCGAAGGGCCAGGAGCAAGGGTGCCGGGCACCGTGTCATGCCAGAACGACAGGGACCGATATGGGTCAGCGGGCGCCATGCGGTACATCGTGGCAGGCGGCCGGCGGCGGCGCGGCATCGGGCATGCTTGGTGTCATGAGCGCTGAATTGCCTCTCGTCGGCCAGGCGCCGCCGCCGCGCACTCCGGTTGGCCCGTACCGGATCTGCTTGGTGTGCCTGGGCAACATCTGCAGGTCACCGACGGCCGAGGTGCTCTTGCGGGACGAGCTTGAGCGGGCCGGGCTGAACGGCAAGGTCGTCGTCGAAAGCGCGGGAACCGGCGACTGGCACGTGGGCGAGCCGATGCACCCCGGCGCGCGGGCCGCGCTCGAGCGCCATGGTCTCGACGGATCCAGGCACACCGCGCGCCGGATCGAGCGGTCCTGGCTAGCGGATTACGACCTGCTGCTCGCGATGGACCGGCGCAACCTGGCCAGCCTGCGGCAGATGGCCGCCGAGGACCCGGACCTGACCGGGCGCATCCGGCTCATGCTGTCGTTCGACCCGGAGGCGGCGGACTGGGCGGAGGTGCCCGACCCGTACGAGGGCAGCCCGGAGGAGTTCGAGGCCGTCTTCGACCTTTTGCTGGCGGCCTCGCGGGAGGTCGCCGGCCAGCTCGGCGAGATGCTCTAGCGCGGCCGTGCCTGCGATCGCCGACCTGGAGCAGGCTCTGGGCTGCGGTTTGGCCGAGGCTCGGCGGGTGGGCGGCGAGCATGGCGTTGATCACTACCGGCTCGTCCTCGCTGACGGCCGGGTCGCGTTCGCCAAGGTGGCGGGTCCCGCGGCCGATGCTAGCCAGGCGGGATTTGCGGCCGAGGCCGCTGGCTTGCGCTGGCTTGCGGAACCCGCGGCGGTGCCGGTGCCCGAGGTGCTGGCGGTCGGCAAGTCGGTGCTGGTGGTCGAGTGGGTGGCCGAAGGTGGCGCGAGTCAGAAGGCAGCTGAGCGATTCGGTGCCGGACTGGCCAGGCTCCACCGGGCGGGTGCCGCGCATTTCGGCGCGCCCTGGCCGGGGGTCATAGCCGGCCTGCCGCTGCCGAACGAGGAGGGCGATGAGTGGCCTGACTGGTACGCCAGCCGGCGCCTGCTGCCCTACGCGCGACTGGCCATGGACTCTGGCGCGTTGTCGGCGGCCGACCTGCGGCTGATCGAGTCGGTGGGGGACCGGATCGCCGACCTCGGCGGACCGGCCGAGCCGCCGAGCCGGATCCACGGCGACTGCTGGTCGGGAAATGTGCTGTGGTCAGATGGCAGCGGCTGGCTCGTCGACCCGGCTGCGCACGGCGGTCACCGGGAGACCGACCTGGCCATGCTCGGCCTGTTCGGTGCGCCTTACCTCGACCGGATTCTGGCTAGCTACCACGACAGCTGGCCGCTCGCAGACGGCTGGCGCGCTCGGATCCCGCTGCACCAGCTGCACCCGCTGCTCGTGCACGTTTGCCTGTTCGGATCGGGCTACCGGCAGTCCGCGCTCGGCGCGGCTCGCGCGGCCTTGCGCGCCTGAGGTGTGCTCGGGAGCGCGGCGACCCGGTTCTCGCTAACGCTCGAGGTCGCTAAGAACGAGATCTCGTCCGGTGGTCCGGACTCGACCCAAGTCTGAGAGTCTTGCTCGCCGCTGGCATCGCCCGTGATCGCGGCCTCGGCGGCGCCAGAACCGGCTGTCCCCGCGAGATTGCTGACCGTCATCCCGGGCCCGTTCACGTAGTCATCAGCAGCGAGCCGGTCCGCCTCGGCCGCGCCTGCCTGGTCGTCATCAGGCACTGGCGCTGGCCTGAAGAGCGGCACCGCGACGCAGTATGTGGTGCCTCTGGTCGCCTGAGGTCTGACCCACGCAGCGCCGCCGTGGGCCTTGACCACCGCCGCGACGACGGTCAGGTCAAGGCCTGAGCCGCTGGTGCCGACGCGGCAATAGCGATCGAAGGCGTATCTGGACTGCTCCTCGGTGAGGCTCCGGCCGAGGTCAGTTACCTCCAGCACCGCCGCTGCTGGATCGTCGGCCGGCCCGTCCCTGTCCGTCGCGGTCAGGCCCGGCCAGCTGTCAGGCTCGGCGTCCGCGGCCAACAGTGCGGCCCGGATGTCGGGACGGCTGGCGGTCGAGATTCGGACGCCGACGGCCGTCCCCTCCGGCGCGCGGGCCAGCGCGTTTCGCATCATGATGCCGATAACCTTGCGCAGCTTCCCCCCATCACCGGCGACCGGCAGGGCACCGTCGGCATCGGCCGCTGCGTCGCTGCAGTCCACGTTGATAGTGCAGTTGGGAGCGGTTAGGCGGGCCTCGCGCTCGGCGTCGTCGATGAGAGTCAGCACATCCACGGGTTTGCTGTCCAGTGCGCCATCGTCGCCGAGTTCGGCCAGCAGGAGCATGTCCGCGAGCAATTCGGCCATCCGGTCGGCTTCTCGTTCAACCCGGCCGATGATTCTCTCGAGGTCGGGGGGAAACTGCGGGCCGGCACCGTTGTGGCTGGGCGAAACGCCGCCGTCGCCCGGAGTCGAGCCGGGCGACGGTGCGCGATAGCTATGCTCAGAGGCCGAACCGCCGACCCGGCCGCGATGACGGTAGTACTCGGCGAATCCGCGAATCGCGGTCAACGGGGTGCGCAACTCATGGCTGAGGTCGGCAAGCAGGTTGCGCGTGCGCTGCTCGGACCGCCGGGCCGCGCGCTCCGCGGTCGACCGCGCTTGGGCGGCGGCCTCGATGTGGCTCAGCATCTCGTTGAATGACCGCCCGGCGCTGCCGAACTCCGTCCGCTTCCCGGCCTCGGGCATGCGCTGAGCCAGGTCCCCGGCGGATACCGCATCCGCTGTCTGCTTGATATCGGCGAGTGGCCGCAAGCTACCGCGAATGATGGCGATTCCGAGGACCAGCAATCCGATCAGCAGAATGACACTGACAAAAACGTCAATACCGGCCAGCTTGCCCAGCGTGTTGTAGACGGGGCTGATGTTGACACCCACAACCAGCATCCCGTTGACCGGGCCCTTAGGGCCGATGACCACCATGGGGGTGGAGATGACGTCCCACTGGCCAGGGCCTGCCTGCGCTCCGACAACGACTGGCTGGTCGAGCCCCAGCCATGAGGAGCTGATCGAAAAGCCCGGCCCGGGAACTATCTGCGGAATTCCTAGGTCAGAGTAGCCAGAAACCGGATAGATGACGCGGTAGAGCTTTCCGCCTGATACCCAGTCAGCCGCCAGTTGCGTTGACTCGTGCCGGCCGGCGCTGCCTCCTCCAAGCTCAGCGGCGGCGTAGTTCTGAACGTTGTTCGCCACCAAGAGTGAGTTGGCCTGCGACTCGACCTGCTGATTCTGCTGCCTCATGAGGTAGCTGCGGAGGTAGTTGATCCCGGTCACGCTGATGATGGCTAGCGCGACGCCCACAAGGACAACCTCCACCGCGACGAGCCTGTATCTGAGCGGCGCCTGGGCGGGCAATTTCCTGGCGAACCGCCAGAAGCTTGACGCTTTCTCGGCAATATCCATAACCCGCGCCAAACCTGGCCCGCGCGTCGAGCGGGCACGGGCGGATGTGCCTCGGCAAGGCCGCCCTCGCGCCTGACGTTTGCAACGCAGGATTCCACGAACCCGGTGTTCCCCGCGGAAGTCGCAGTCCCACACGCGGCCGTTGACCTGAGGCTTGCGAGGCGACCTGATTACTGGCGCTTGGGCAAAGGCTGCGACGCGCCTTGGTTAGGCGTCGCTGCCGGCTGAGCGTTCCGGCGACCACGACGTTGGTTCCGGCCAGGCGGTCGCGCCGTGGAAGTCACCCGAGACGTCGTCGGCCTGTGGCGCCTCGTCGGCCGCAGGCGGCATCCATCGCTCCGGCCGTTCGGTGGTCTCCCACCGGTCGGCAGAGTCTTCAGGCACCGGAGTGCCGTACCAGTCCTGGACTTCGGCGTCCTCGTCGGCAAGCCCGCCCTCGCCGGGGTCCTCGATTGCCTCCGGCGCCAGGGGAAGGGCGATCGAGAACTTGGCGCCGTGGCCGTACTCCGATTGGACCCAAACCGCCCCGCCATGGGCGCTCACCAGCGCGGCGACGATCGCAAGGCCGAGGCCCGTTCCCCCCGTGGATCTAGCCTGATCGGCGCGGTAGAACCGCTCGAAGACATGAACCTGCTGCTCGTCAGTAAGCCCAGGTCCGTGGTCGGTGACTTCGAGCACGGCGACCGGCTGGGATGCAAGGCCCTCCGCGCTGTAGCCAGTCGTGTGGGCCGTTCCGGTCGCGGCCCAGATCTCCTCCAGATTGCCGGACCTGATGTGCGCTTCGACCGGCGTTCCGTCCGGGGTGTGCGCCAGGGCATTGCTCATAAGGTTGCCGACAACCTGCCGCAACCGGACCTCGTCGCCATTGACGAGCAGCGCGGCGCCGGTGTCCACGGTGAGGTTGATGTTCCGGTCCGGTGCGACGACTCTCGCGTCGTGCACGGCGTCGGCGGCCAGAGCGAGCAGATCGACCGTCGTATGTTCCAGCGGTCGCTGCTGGTCAAGGCGGGCCAAGAGCAGCATGTCCTCGACGAGTACGCCCATCCGGGCCGACTCCTGCTCGACCCGGCGCATGATCCGGGCGAGGTCGGCTGGCGACAACTGGCCCGTTCCGTTCAGTGCTGTCTTGACGACATCGGCGTCCGCTGTGCCGGTAAGAGCCCCTTCTGCCTCAACTGCCTCACCGGCCACGCCGCCGCGCTGGCGGTAATACTCGGCAAATCCGCGTATGGCGGTCAGAGGAGTCCGCAGCTCGTGGCTGGCATCGGCGACGAACTGCCGCATCCGCTCCTCAGATCGCCTGGCTGCCGCCTCCGAGCGCGCCTGAGCGCGGAAGGCGTTCTCGATGTGACCCAGCATCGTGTTGAGCGACCGGCCGAGCCGGCCCACCTCGGTGCGGGGGTCACGCTCGGGCACCCGCTGGGTGAGGTCACCGGCCGCAATGGCTCCGGCTGTCTTCTCGATATCGGTGAGCGGGCGCAAACTCCTCCGGATGACGGCAACTCCGGCCAGGCCGAGGAGAACCAGAACGGCCAAGCTGACCAGCAGGTCGACGGTGGTGAGCGTGCCGAGGGTGGCGTACTCGGGGGTGACGTCGATGCCTACCACCAGCGTTATGGTGGTGAGCTTGCCGCTGAGAGTGGGCACCCGCAAGTTAGGGACTGCGACGACCCGCCAGGTCTCTGGTCCGCTCTGGGCAGGCACAGTCGTCGGACTGCCGGAGGTGAGCCATGACGCGCCTGGCGTGATCTGCGGGACGCTGCCAGTCGGGTCGAATCCCTGGAATCCCTGGACCTTGCCGTCCACCACGAAGGTTTCCACCCAGGCTTCCGGGCCGAAGCCATGCACGAATCCCTGCCCGCTGCCCAGGTGGTTCGTCAGCGAGCTCAGCTGCTGGTCGGCCGTGCGGAGCAGGTACGCGCGCAGGAACGACAGTCCCGCCACGCTGATGATCAGGAGCGCTATCGCCACCAGGCCAAGAACCGCAGTAATCAGCTTGGTGCGCAGCGGTATGCGGTCCGGCAGCTGCCGGACAGACTGCCAGAAACCGGACGGTCGCGGGTTGGCGTGCATAACACGAGTAACGCCTAGGACGACGGGAGCCTTAGCACGTATCCCACGCCACGGAGCGTGTGCAGGAGGTGCGGCTCAGTCGTGTCGATCTTACGGCGGAGCACGGAGACGTAGGACTCCACGATCCCGGTATCCCCGCGGAAGTCGTAATCCCATACGTGGTCGAGTATCTGCATCTTGGACAGCACCCGGTTGGCGTTGCCCATGAAGTACCGCAGCAGCTTGAACTCGGTGGGGGAGAGCTGG
>JASHUE010000149.1:0-3601 GCA_030040195.1 Streptosporangiaceae bacterium
CTGCCCATCTGGGTGGCCGCGCTGGGCCATCACACCACCCGGGTCGCCGCCGAGCTGGGCGACGGCTGGATCCCCGCGCTGGTGGCCAGGGACCGCCTCCCCGGCTGGGCAGCCCAGCTCAGACAGCTGCGCGACACTGCTGCCCCGCACACGCGACCTCTCACAGTGGCGGCTGGGCCCGTCACCGCCGCTGACGAGAACGCCGGCGCGGCCCGCGACATCGCCGCAGCCTGCATCGCCTGGTACCTGGGCGCTATGGGCGAGGTCTACGCCCGATCCATGTCCGGCCAGGGCTACGCCGCCGAGGTCCAGGCGATCATCGCCGCGAACCCGCATCCCAGCCCACGGGGAGGGACCATCCCAGCCAGCGCCCAGGTCGTCCTCGACCAGCTCGCCGCCTACGGAACCTGTGATCAGGTCCGCGAGCAACTCCAGTCCTGGGACCACGCCGCCGACATCGTCACCATCCTGGTGCCGCCCGGCATGCCCTGGCCCAACATCGAAGCGACCCTCCTGGCCGCAGCGCCGGGCGCTCAGCCGGCCCGCCCGGCCATCCTGTCCGCCGCGGCAAGCGCTCAGACCATTCCCAAGTTGGCCGGACATCTTTAAGTCGGGCAGCGCGGTGTGGCGGCCGACTGGAGCTGATTTGGGAGCAGGAGGTCGCGGTCGGGGTTGAGGGTGAGCTCGCGGAGGAGTTCGCCGGTGGCGGCGTTGATGACGCGGACGTGCAGGTCGCGGACGAGCATCAGGACGCGGGTTCGGGCGTGGGTCCGGCCGATGCCGATGTGGTAGAGCTTCCCGGCGTGGCGGAGGGTGAGCTTGCCGTCGGCGTCGACGCGGTCGGCGCGGACCCGGTCGTGGCTGCCGGCGGCCTGGTCGCCGGGGCTGGCTTTGGGCCGGGTGGCGTAGGCGGCGGCCGGGGTCTGGCGGTGGGGCAATGAACGGTGCGGCCGGCGGGTGTTGTAGTAGCTGGTGAAGGTGTCCAGGAGGGCCTGGAGCTGGCCGAAGTCGCCGGGCTGGGGCCGGGCGGCCAGCCATTTCTTCAGGGTCTGCCAGAACCGCTCGGCCTTGCCCTGGGTCTGGGGGTGGTTCGGCTTGCCGTTCTTCTGCCGGATCCGCAGGCGGCGCAGCTCGTGTTCCAGGCCGTTGCGGCCGCCGACAAAGCGGGCCGTGTACACGGTGCCGTTATCTGTCAAAGTTGAGGCCGGAATCCCGTGGGCGGCGCACGCGGCCCGGAAGGCAGCCAGCACGACCGGGCCGGTGACCCGGGCGTGGGCGGTCAGGTGCAACACGTACCGGGAATGGTCATCCAGCCAGGTCAAGACCTCAGCGTCACCGCCGCCGGCCAGCCGGCAATGCGTGAAGTCAGACTGCCAGCACTCATTCGGCAGCTCGGCGGCAAACCGTAAGTAGGACGATTTCGGGCGCTTGCGCGGCTCGGGGACCACTAACCCGTGCCGGGTCAGGTACCGGCTGATGGTCGCGGCCGACACCTGCACGCCGTGATGGTGGCGCAGGTGCCAGCAGATGGTGTCCGGGCCGGCGTCCAGGCCCTGCCCGGCCAGGTCCTTGCGCAGCCTGATGATCAGCTCGACCGTGGTGTCGCTGACCGCGGCCGGCGAGGTGCGCGGCCGCCGGGACCGCGGCTCGAACGCCGACTCGCCCTCGGCCCGGTACCGCGCGACCAGGCGGCTGACCCAGCCCTGAGAGACCCCGTAAGCGCGGGCTACCTCGCCCTGCGAGCGGCCCTCCGTCACAACAGCAGTGATGACAAGACGTGCCTTCGACATCGCCCGACCGTGCCGGCCAGGCCATTCCCATGTCCTGAGACACGCCGCGACCACCCAGCCCCATCACGGCCAGGCCGATATTCCTATGTCTGGAGAGACCCCATTCCGATGTCCTGAAACAGAACACCGCCATCCCGACGGCCATTTTCGAATGTGTGGTCAATTCGCCAAGGCAGGCGCGAATCGTAGCTGGCTGTCGCCTGATGTCGCTTGGCGTGGCTGAGCGCCTGGGCAGGCCGTCTCCCATCGTCAGAAATCGGCCCCTACATTCGATTTTGACGCAGTAAAAGGAGTAACGCCGGGCATTGTGCCTGCAAGCCACATAGCCCACCGGACTTACGACCCGTAAATTCCTCTGGTCAATGGCGTCTGTGAAGCGAGCGAGCTGGCACTCAAGTCCGAACGTCGTGGGAACCCACGCGGCTCGCACAGCGGAGCAGCGTCAACTGCCACGCGCGTAGCCGAAGAGTAGAAGTTCGGCGAACGCTCACCCATGTATCGCGCAGATCGACGAATATGCCTCGGTGAGCCCGGCCAATCTACCGGTTCAGCCCCGAGCGTACGTCTCCGCGGCGCGGCTATCGAACTCGTAGGCTACGAACGGTTCTGAGCCGATGACCCACGCGTCGTGGCCCGGCTCGATGACGTACGCGTCGCCCGGACCGACCTGGACTTCCGTGCCGTCATCGTGGCGGACCTGCAACTGGCCAGACGCCACGGTTCCCACGTGATGCGTATGGCAGCTGTCGGTGCCCGCGACGGGCTTGATGCACTCAGACCAGCGCCAACCTGGCTGCAACGTCATCCGCGCGGCCTTCACCGAACCCAGATCGACAACCTGCAGGACAGTCTTATCCGGGGTCCGGCGCTCATCGGGAGCATCGAAGTTCTTCTTGGTGATTCCAGCCAATGTTCCCCCTCCAGAACTTCGGCTCGACTGCGGGACTGGCTAGGCAATCGCTATCACCTTCTCGAGGCGGATGCAACAGGCACACACCCGAGGGCAGTCGTCAGCTTCACGTCGGGCCAAAGGACCGACGTCCGCAACGTAAAGGATCGAGCAGATCGCCGGGTAAGCGCGCACGTGTCCCTATTTATTACTTCGTCAGCGTTCCGGTCGTCGCGGGCGCCCACAGCACGATAGCGAGCGTGGCCTGGATAGCAGGCATCTGTTTACTTGCAATCCTCGGGCACAAATAGCGACACGATATCGATCTCCTGCAGCATCGAAGCCGTGAGACCTAAATATGCCGTACGCGATTCGGCGACAACTACTCGCACCCGGGCGCGTCGATCGGCACGCGCAGCGAACTGCCACTTGGGCATCGTCGTGCCTGTTTAGAGGGCACGGAACGCCGACTCGGTGCCGCTCGCTTATCACGGCCAACAGTGAGCGCTTGTCGCAGAACATCCAGTTCTGCGGGCGTTCTCGTCGAGGGCTGCTAAGCCATGTCGTTCTCGTAGGCAAGCACGACAGCCTGGATCCGGTCGCGAGCGCCGAGCTTGGTCATGACCCGCGACACGTGCGTCTTGACGGTGGCCTCGCCGACGAACAGTTTGGCGGCGATCTCCGTGTTCGTCAGGCCCCTGGCCATCAGCTGCCACACCTCGGTCTCCCGTGGGGTAAGGGTGCCGGCCGCCGGCAGTTGGCCGGCAGCAGGCGGGCGGCGGGTGTAGGTCTCGATCAGCCGCCTGGTGACCGACGGGGCCAGCAGCGCGTCGCCGCGCACGACCTGGCGGATCCCTGCGACCAGCTGGTCGTCGGGAATGTCCTTCACGAGGAACCCGGATGCTCCCGCGCGCAGCGCCTC
>JASHUE010000011.1:0-4033 GCA_030040195.1 Streptosporangiaceae bacterium
GTAGCCGATAACGTTCCCGGCGATCACATGCTGCTCGGCGGGGAACGGGGCGGTCGGATGCGGAGCAGCGACGATCCGCCCGCCGGACAGGCCCTTGCCGAGGTAGTCGTTCGCATCGCCGGTCAGCCGCAGCGTGATGCCGCGGGGCAGGAATGCGCCGAGCGACTGGCCGGCCGAGCCCGTCAGGCTGATGTCGATCGTGTTGTCGGGCAGCCCGTCGCCGCCCCAGCGCCTGGTCACCGCGCTGCCGAGCATGGTGCCGACGGCCCGGTTCACGTTTCTCACCGGCAGCTCGAGCCGGACCGGCGCGCCCGCGTCCAGGGCACCCTCGGCCAGCAGGATCAACGTGTTGTCCAGGGCCTGGTCCAGCCCGTGGTCCTGGCCGGTTACGCAGTGCCGGGCCGCGCCGCCGGGCAGCGCGGGCACGTGCAGGACCGGGCTCAGATCCAGGCCGGCCGCCTTCCAGTGCTCGACCGCGGCCCGCGCGTCGAGCAGTTCCGCCCGGCCGACCGCCTCGTCGAGGGTACGCAGGCCGAGCACGGCCAGGTACTCGCGCACCTCCTGCGCGATGAACTCGAAGAAGTTCACGATGAACTCGGGCCTGCCGGTGAACCGGCGGCGTAGCTCAGGATTCTGGGTCGCCACGCCGACCGGGCACGTATCCAGGTGGCAGACCCGCATGAGCACGCAGCCCGCCACGACCAGCGGCGCGGTGGCGAATCCGAACTCCTCCGCGCCGAGCAGCGCCGCGATGATCACGTCCCTGCCCGTCTTGAGCTGGCCGTCCACCTGGACCACGATCCGGTCCCGCAATCCGTTGCGCAGGAGCGTCTGCTGCGTGCCCGCCAGCCCGATCTCCCATGGCCCGCCCGCGTGCTTGATGCTGGTCAGCGGGGCCGCCCCGGTGCCGCCGTCGTGGCCGGAGATCAGGACGACATCGGCGTGCGCCTTCGAGACCCCGGCCGCCACAGTGCCGACGCCCACCTCGGCCACCAGCTTCACGTGCACTCGCGCCTCGGGGTTGGCGTTCTTGAGGTCGTAGATGAGCTGCGCGAGGTCCTCGATCGAGTAAATGTCGTGGTGCGGGGGCGGCGAGATCAGCCCGACGCCCGGCGTCGAGTGCCGGGTCCGGGCGA
This sequence comes from Streptosporangiaceae bacterium, assembly GCA_030040195.1. Classification (GTDB taxonomy): domain Bacteria; phylum Actinomycetota; class Actinomycetes; order Streptosporangiales; family Streptosporangiaceae; genus JAJYUU01. Next base: position 1,137 of record JASHUE010000011.1, read on the forward strand.
TCCAGGGGTAGACCTTGTGCCCGGGAAGCTGCCCGCCCTCGCCGGGCTTGGCCCCCTGCGCCATCTTGATCTGCAGGTCGTCGGCGTTGACCAGGTACTCGCTCGTGACTCCGAACCGGCCGCTGGCCACCTGTTTGACCGCGGACCGGCGCGAGTCGCCGTTCTCATCCGGGACGTACCTCGCCGCGTCCTCGCCGCCCTCCCCGGTGTTCGACCGGCCGCCCAACCGGTTCATCGCGATCGCGATGGTCTCGTGCGCTTCGGCCGAGATCGACCCGTAGGACATTGCGCCGGCCGCGAACCTGCGAACGATGCTGTCGACGGGCTCGACCTCTTCGAGCGGAACGGGCACCGCGGGGAGGACACCCGCCGACGACCCGCCGAGGCCATCCCGGGTCGCCGCGACACCGTCGGGCATCGGCGGGCCTGGCGGCACGTCGTCCACTCCCCTGATTCGCAGCAAACCCCGCAGGGTCATCAGCCGGGCCGACTGGTCGTCCACCAGCCTGGTGTACTCGCGAAACACCCGTTCCTGGCCCGTCCTGGTCGCGTGCTGGAGCTTGAACACGGCCTCGGGGCTGAACAGGTGCGGCTCGCCCTCGCGCCGCCACTGATAGTCGCCCCCGGTCTCCAGCCGCCGGTGCGGCTGCCTGCTCCCGCGCGGCGGGTAGGCGCAGTCGTGGCGCCGGGCGATCTCGGCGGCGAGTTCATCGAAGCCGATGCCGCCCAGCGGCGAGGAGGTGCCGGCGAAGCAAGTCGCGATGACTTCCTCGCCCAAGCCGACCGCCTCGAACAGCTGTGCCCCGGTATAAGAGGCCACGGTCGACACGCCCATCTTGGACATGATCTTGAGCACGCCCTTGCCAAGCGCCTTGATCAGGTTCGCGCCAGCGTTCGCTTCCGAGATCTCCCGCAGTACCCCGCGCCGCACCATCTCCTCCGCCGACTCGATCGCCAGGTACGGGCAGACCGCGGCCGCCCCATAGCCGAGCAGCAGCGCCACGTGGTGGCACTCCCTCGCGTCGCCCGACTCCACGACCAGGCCGGCCTTGGTCCTGGTGCGCTCTGCGATCAGGTGGTGGTGCACCGAGCCGGTGAGCAGCAGCGACGGGATGGGCGCCAGACCCTCGGCGGGACACCCCCCGAGCACCCTCCGTGCAGGGTGCGCGCCGGACGCAGAACCGCCGCCCGCCCGAGTGCCTCTATCGGACAGGACGATGATCCGCGCTCCGGCGGCGATGGCCCCCGACACCTCGGCGTTGACCTCCGCCAGGCGGATCCGCAGCGCCCGCCCGCCGCCGGCCACCTCGTAGCGGCCGTCAACGACGTACGCGGCGAACCCGGGCAGGTCGCCGTCGTCGTTGATGTGCACGATCTTGGCGAGGTGGCTGTTGCCGATCACCGGGAACGGCAGCACGATCTGGCGGCACGAGGCCGACCCCGGATCAAGCAGGTTGTGCTCGGGGCCGGTCGATGAGCCGAGCGCGGTCACCAACTCTTCCCTGATCGCGTCGAGCGGCGGGTTCGTGACTTGAGCGAACAGCTGGCTGAAGTAGTCGTAGACCAGCCTCGGCCGGTCAGAAAGCACCGCGAGCGGGGTGTCGGTGCCCATCGAGCCGAGCGGCTCGGCTCCGGTGCGCGCCATCGGCGCCACCAGGACCCGCAGCTCTTCCTCCGTGTATCCGAACTGCTGCTGCTGGCTGAGCAGGGCCTGGCTGTCTGGCAGTTCCCGGTCTCGCTCCGGCAGGTTGTTCAGATGCAGCATGCCGGCGTGCAGCCAGTCCCCATACGGATGCTCGGCGGCCAGTTCGGCCTTGACTTCCTCGTCCTCGATGATGCGGCCGGCCGCGGTGTCGGCCAGGAAGATCCGGCCCGGCTGCAGCCTGCCCTTGCGGACGACGGTGGCCGGGTCCAAGTCGAGCACGCCGACCTCGCTGGCGAGCACGACCAGACCGTCGCGGGTCACCCAGTACCGTCCTGGCCGCAGGCCGTTGCGATCAAGTACGGCACCAATGATCGTGCCGTCGGTGAACGCGATCAGGGCGGGCCCGTCCCACGGCTCCATCAGCGACGCGTGAAACCGGTAGAAGGCGTGCCGGGCCGGGTCCATCTCCTCGTGCCGTTCCCACGGCTCGGGAATCATCATCAGCACTGCGTGCGGGAGTGAGCGGCCGCCCAGGTGCAGCAGTTCCAGGCACGAGTCGAAGCTGGCTGAATCGCTGACCGTATCGTCCACGAACGGCATCAGCCGCTCGATGCCGCGTCCGGCGCCGTCGGTGCCGAACACGTCCGACGCTAGCTGCGCCTCCCTGGCTCGCATCCAGTTCCGGTTGCCGCGGATCGTGTTGATCTCCCCGTTGTGCGCGATCAGCCGGTAGGGATGGGCCAGCGGCCAGGACGGGAACGTGTTAGTGGAAAACCGGGAATGCACCAGCGCAATCGCCGAGCCGTACCGCTCATCGGCCAGGTCGGGGAAGAACCTCTCCAGCTGCAGCGCCGTCAGCATGCCCTTGTAGACCAGCGTCGAACCGGACAGGCTGGCCAGGTAGAGGCCGATCTCGTGCTCGGCCCGCTTGCGCAGGCAGTAGGCCCTGCGGTCCAGGTCAAGCCCGCTCTCGCCGTGCCGGCCGGCCACGAACAGCTGCGCGAGCGCGGGCATGACCTCGCGGGCTCCGGCACCGCACCAGGCCGGGTCGTGCGGCACCGGCCGCCAGCCGAGCACGGCCAGACCCTCGTCCGCGGCGACCCGCTCGACCGCCTCGCGGATGTCCGCCTGGCTCGCTTCGGGCGGCACGAACGCGAGCCCGACGGCGTACCGCCCGGCCGGCGGCAGCTCAAACTCCGCGACCGCGCGCAGGAGCGCGTCTGGCACCTGCGTGAGGATCCCGGCGCCGTCG
>JASHUE010000150.1:0-3118 GCA_030040195.1 Streptosporangiaceae bacterium
TCCGGCGCAACCGCCGGCACTGCCACCGGTCACCCCTCGTTCCCCGATCGTGCCATCGAGCCTGCGCGGCACTACCGAGCGAATGTCGCGGGCCCGCCAGGTCATTGCCCAGCGCATGGTTGAGTCGCTGCAGACCTCGGCGCAGCTGACGACCGTCATCGAGGCGGACGTCACCGCGATCGCCCGCCTGCGGGACCGCGCCAGGGCTTTGTTCGAGGCTCGGGAGGGCGTGAAGCTGTCGTTCTTGCCGTTCTTCGCGCTCGCGGCCGTCGAGGCGCTCAAGGTGCATCCGAAGCTGAACGCCGTCATCGACACGGCATCCGGCCAGGTCACCTACCATGACGCCGAGCATCTCGGCATCGCCGTCGACACCGAGCGCGGCCTGATGGTCCCGGTAATACGGAACGCAGGCGACTTGAATATCGGCGGTCTCGCCCGCAAGATCGCCGATCTGGCCGAACGCACCAGGGCCGGCCAGGTGAGTCCCGACGAACTAACCGGCGGCACGTTCACGCTCACGAACACCGGCAGCCGCGGTGCCCTGTTCGACACTCCGATCATCAATCAACCCCAGGTCGGCATCCTCGGCACCGGCACTGTCGTCAAGCGCGCGGTCGTCGTCGAGGACACCACGCTCGGCGAGGTGATCACGGTCAGGTCGATGGCGTACCTGGCGCTCACCTACGACCACCGGCTCGTGGACGGCGCCGACGCCGCGCGCTTCCTGGCCACTATGAAGACCCGGCTCGAAGAGGGCGCGTTCGAGACCGAACTCGGCCTCTAGGCACAGCGCCCGCTCGCGCGGAGCAACGGGGTCCCAGTCGATCCGCGCGAGCAAGATGTCAGCAATACCGCGCTAGCGCGTCGGCCGCGACTTACGATTTCTGGGTGCAGAACCGGACAAGGCCGCCGTGTTGCCGCCGGGCGGCACGCATATGGACAAGTGTGCTGGCCGCGAGCGGCCTGATGCTGCTGGGCCTCGGGCCGGCCGCAAACGCCGCTTCGGCCGCGGGCGCCGTCACGGGCGCGAACGCCGCCCGGGCGGGACGCGCCGCGCCGCATTCCATTCGAGTGGGTGCCGTCCGGCTCAGCAAGTGCGGCACGGCGCCGGTGATGTACTGCGGCAGCATCAAGGTCCCGCTGGACTACTCGCGCCCTAAGGCGAGCCCCGACATCAGCATCGGCTTCGAGCTGCTGCCGCCGACCGTGGCCAAGGTCGCGAGCGGGACAATCCTCGCCGTCGAGGGCGGGCCGGGGTTCGCCACCACCGGCAGCGAATCGCTGTACGTCGCGGCGGCCGGGACCTTGCTGCAGACCCGCAACATGCTGCTGGTCAACCTGCGCGGCACCGGGAACTCGAGCGTGATCGACTGCAAGGGCCTGGAGAGCTGGACGCAGCCTCAGCACCAGTACGGCGCGGCCTTCGACAAGGCGGTGGCCGCCTGCGGCGACCAGCTCAACCACACCTGGCACTACCGCCACGGCGGCTGGGTGCACGCGTCTGACCTGTTCAACACCGCGTACTCCGCCCGCGACGTGTCGACCGTGGTGACCGAGCTCAAGCTCGGCCGTGTCGACCTGTACGGCGACTCCTACGGGAGCTGGTTCGCCCAGGTCTTCGCCTCGCGTTATCCGCAGCAGCTGCGGTCGGTCACGCTCGACTCGACCTACCAGGTACTCGACCTGAACCCGTGGTACGCCACCACGGCCGTGACCGCCCGCGTCGCCTTCGACCAGGCCTGCAGCCAGTCGCCGGCGTGCGCCGCGGCCACCCGGGGCGAAGGGTCGGCCTGGAGCCGGATCACTCGGCTCGCCCGCCGGCTGGCGCGCAGGCCGGTGACCGGCGACACGGCAACCCTGGAGGGGACCAGGACCAGAATGACGGTGAACGAGCTCACGCTCGTGAACCTGGTCAACAACGCCGGGTTCGATCCGGTCGTGTACCAGGACCTGGACGCGGCAGGCCGGGCACTGCTCCAGCACAACGACCCTGCGCCGCTGCTGCGGCTGGCCGCGCTGTCGGTCGGGTTCGACGACACGAACTACCCTCTGCCCGAGTTCAGCGACGGACTGTACTTCGCCGTCTCCTGCAGCGACTACGTGCAGCTGTTCAGCCGCACGGCATCACCGGCCGTCCGGCTCCGCCAGTACGACGCGGCACTGCGGCGCGAACCGCGCAACACGTTCGCTCCGTTCAGCGTGGCCGAGTGGACCAGCATGGACCAGTACACCGAGGCCTACAGCGCGTGCCTGGACTGGCCGACGCCCGAGCACCTGGTGGACCCCATCACCCGGCAGCCGCCCCTGGTGCCGGCCACCGTGCCGGTACTCATCCTCTCCGGCACACTCGACTCGCTGACCCCGTGGCTGGACGGCGCATCGCTGGTCGCGCGGCAGATGGGCAAGTCGGCCCGGCTCGTGAGAGTCGCGAACCTGACCCACGTGACGCTGGAAGACGCCAACGACGCCTGCCCGGCCTCCATCTACCAGAGCTTCGTCGCCGATCCGGGCAACCTGAGCCACGAAGACGTCAGCTGCGCCGCGACGGTGGCGCCGATCCACACGGTCGGCACCTATCCGTTGCGGCTGGCCGACGCCGTCCCCGCGAAGGCGGTCGCGGGCAACACGGCCAGCCGGACGGCACGGCAGGCCGCCGCGATCGCGGTCGCGGCCGTCGGCGATGAGATCAGCCGGTCGCCCGATTTGTTCTCGGGCACCGACCTCGGACTGCGCGGGGGCACGGTCACGGTTTCCCAGGGGAACGAGCTCACAGTCTCGCTGCACGCGGTCCGCTGGGTCACCAACGCCACAATCGACGGTACGGCAGTCTGGGATCAGTCGACCGGCGTCGTGACGGCCAGGCTCGTGGTGCACCTAGACCACGGCGCGCCGGTACATCTGGTCGCGACGTGGCAGCCGTTCGGCGAGCCCGACAAGTATGCCGTGATCACGGGATCGCAGGGCAGCCGCGTCCTGCGGGCACGCTGCCCGGCACCGTAACCGACGGCCGGTGCGGGCGACCGGCGGCTGGGTAGGGACGAGCCATGCGGATAGCGATCACCGGCGCGACGGGCCTCATCGGCAGCGCGCTTGCGCAGAGCCTTGCTCGCGACGGGGC
>JASHUE010000151.1:0-4925 GCA_030040195.1 Streptosporangiaceae bacterium
GGCGTTCATCATCGACGAGCAGGCCCTCCGGGACCGGGCCCGCGCCTACGTGGACGGCCTGGCGGCCAGGCATCCGGACGGCCGCGTCTGCTTCGCCGTGAAGTCGTTCCCCTCCGCCTCGATGATCAGCGTGCTCGCAAGCGAAGGCCTCGGCTTCGACGTGGTCGGCGGAGGCGAACTGCGTATCGCGCTGGCTGCCGGGGCCGATCCGGCCGCAATCGTCATGCACGGCAACGCCAAGTCCGACGACGACATCCGGGCCGCCCTCGACGCGGAGATCGGCTACATCATCGTCGACGGTTTCGACGACATCGACCGGATCGGTCGGCTGGCCCGACGCCGCACCCCGGTCCTGCTGCGGGTCAGCCCCGGCATCGAGTCGGACACGCACGCGGCCCTGGCGACCGGGGGCAAGGAATCCAAGTTCGGCGTGCCGGTCGAGCAGGTGCCGGAGGCGCTCGCCCGGATGCGGGCAGCGCCGATGATCGACATGCGCGGGCTGCACGCCCACATCGGATCCCAGATAACAAACCTCCAGCAATTCGAGGCCGAGGTCGGGGCCCTGGGCACGCTGGGTAAATTCGATGTCTATGACCTCGGCGGCGGTCTGGGAGTCAGGTATGAGCCCGGCGACGTCGCGCCGACCATCGAGGAGTACCTCGAGCGGCTGGTATCGGCGGCGCACCGCCACCTGGGCGAGGGCATCGAGCTGCTGATCGAACCGGGCCGGTCGGTCGTGGCGCCGGTTGCCGTTACGTTGTACCGGGTGGTCACGATGAAGCGGGCCGGCCGCCTGCACGTCGCCGTCGACGGCGGAATGGGCGACAACCTGGAGCACTCGCTGTACGGGCAGCGCTTCACGCCCCTGGTGGTGGGCCGGTGGGACGAGCCAGACGTCCTGGCTGACGTGGTCGGGAGGCACTGCGAGTCCGGTGACATTCTCACCCCGGACGTGATGCTGCACGGCCCGCAAGTCGGCGATCTCCTCGTGATCCCGGTGACCGGCGCCTACTGCTTCACCATGGGCAACAACTACAACGCGGCCCTGCGGCCGCCGGTCATCTACTGCGCTGACGGGCGGGCCAGGCTCGGCGTCCGACGCGAGACGATGGACGAGCTGCTAGCCAGGGAAGTGGGCATCGTGGCGGCAGTTGGCGGGGTCGCCTGAGACCGCATCGGCAGAGGCCGCCTGAGACCGCATCGGCGGAAGCGGCCCGCGGTCCGATCAGCCGGTGGCCTAGGGCGGTCAGCTGCCGCCGGAGCCGTACACGGTCAGTAGGACCAGCGTGATTGTCGCAGCGGCGAAGGCGCCGTGCGCGATGACGACCGGCAAGGGGAAGTTGCGCTCAGGCGGGCCCTCCCGTACCGGCCGGTCCAGCAGCGCGATGCGGCTGTGCTGCCCGCCGAGGACTAGGCGCCTGGCAGCACGGCCGGACCGGTAGACGCCGATCCAGCGGATCGCCATGGTCGCTCCGAGAGTAGCGGCGAGGACGATCGCCACGACCGCCACCCAGGCCAGATCGTCGTCATCGTCGACCAGGTAGTCGGCCCACACCACCAGGCCGCCGCATGCCAGCACCACGTGGCTTGCCAGCAGCGCCGGATGCAGCCGGGTTGCCGCCATCGAGTGGAAGTCCTTGTCGTACTCGATGAGCCAGATGGACAGCAGGTACAGCCCGCCGCCCGCGGTCACGATCCAGGCGGACAGCGCAAGAAGACCCATTTGTCTCCGGTCCGTGAGCGCGGGAATGACCTTCGGGCGCAGCGTCGGACCGCAACGACGAACGAGCGCTTACCGCTCTATACGGGTGGCACACCTGCCGGGTTCACGGCGGCCCGGCCGCGGCCGTGCGGTCAGCGTGGCTGGCGGCCCAGTACCAGGACTCCCGCCGTGGCGAACATGCCGCCGTTCCCGAGTATCACGCTGATCTCGGCATCCGCCACTTGCACGGCGGCCTCGCCGCGGACCTGACGGACGCCCTCCTGGATAGCGAACATGCCGTACATGCCGGTGTGGGTGTAGGACAGTCCGCCGCCGTTGGTATTGAGCGGCAGCCGCCCGCCCGGCTCGGTGTTGCCGTCGGCGATGAACGCCCCCGCCTCGCCCTTGGCCACGAAGCCGAGCGCCTCCAGCCCGTAGATGGGCACGTGCGCGAATGCATCGTAGATCATGATGTGCCGCACGTCGGCGGTGCTGATCCCGGCCTCGGCGAACGCCGCCCGCCCGGCCAGCCCGAATGCCTGGGACTCGGTGAAGTCCACCATCTGCGAGATCATCGGGGTCTCGGCGGACTCGCCGGTGCCGAGCACATGCACCGCGGGCTTGGGGAAGTCGGCGGCCCGGTTGGCGGAGGTGACGATCAGCGCGCCGCCGCCGTCAGTGACCAGGCAGCACTCAAGCAGGTGGAACGGCCAGGCCACCAGCCGGGAGGCGAGCACGTCCTCGACCGTGATCAGGTCGCGGTACATCGCCCGCGGGTTGCGCGCCGCCCACTTGCGCTGCGCCACCGCGACGTAGGCAAGCTGTTCGTGGGTGAGCCCGTACTCCTTCATGTAGCGGAGCACCGGGATGGTGAACGTGGTCGTCGGTCCCGCGGTGCCGTAGGGTGCTTCGAACTGGCCAGGGATAGATGAGGCTCCACGAGGGAACGGGGCCGCGCCCACCCGCGAGCGGCCCGATTCCCCATGTGTGATCAGCACTGTGCGGGCATAGCCCGCGCGGATCGCGGCGGCCGCGTGCCGGACGTGCAGCAGGAACGAGGTGCCGCCGACGGCGGTGCCATCCATCCAGGCTGGGGTGATGCCCAGCGCGTGCGCCACCTGGACCGGGCCCGGTGAGGTGACGGTCGCGATCCCGTCAATGTCGCGCATCGAGAGGCCGGCGTCGGCGACCGCGTTCACTGCTGCCTCGATATGCAACTGAAGAGTCGAGTGACCGGGAAGCTTGCCGACCGCGTCGGTCTCGGCGGCACCGGCGATGATCACGCCTCGTTCCGCTGTCATTGCTTTTCTCCGGCGGGCGCGAAGACTGGGAGGCTCATGTCGCCGCGCTGCTCGAAGGTCACCTGCAGTTCCATGTCCAGGACGAGATCCTCCGGCGTATTCGGGACCCCGGTGATGTTGGTCATCATCCGGGGGCCCTCGGCGAGCTGAACGACCGCGATCGCGTACGGGCCGTCGTTTTCGAAGCCGCGCGCGGGCCGGTGGTTGATCACGTACGAGTAGAGCGTGGCCCGGCCGCTGGCGGCGAACCACTCGACGTCGGTCGAACCGCATTCGGGGCAAATCGGCCGCGGGTAAAAGTACGGTTTGCCGCAGGCACGGCACCGCTGGAGCAGGAGTTCGCCGCGGGCGCAGCCGTCCCAGAACGGCTGGGTCTCCGGCGTCGGCTGGGGGACAGGCTTGGTGGCAGGCGCGCTCAAACCAGCCTGCCAGCGCCGGGCCGGAATGAGCGCTCGACCTGCTCGGCCAGGTCGTCGAGCTGCCACGGTTCCTGGCTGAAGAGCCGGACGACCGGGCTCATGTTGTTGTACAGGGAGACCTCGTAGCCCGCTGAATGCACGATGCGGCCCGTGAGCCAGCCCGAGCGCTCGCTGGCTAGGTAGGCGACGACCTTCGCGACGTTGTCAGGCGAGCGCCGGGCGTCCTCGTCTGAGGGCCGGTCCGTGCGCCGGCGTTCGGTCGGGATGGAGTCGGTCATCCTGGTGGCCGCCGCCGGGGAGACCGCGTTGACCGTGACCCCGTACTTGGCCAGGGCGTTCGCTGACGACCAGGTCAGGCCCACGATGCCCATCTTGGCTGCGGCGTAGTTGGGCTGCCCCGGCGCGCCGTGCAGCCCCGAGACCGACGTGAAGTTGATGATGCGGTTCTGCGCGTGCTCTTCCCGCAGCGACCGCCAGTGGGCCGAAGCGAACTTGGAGGTGTTGAAGGTGCCCTTGAGGTGCACGCGGATGACGTCGTCCCACTCCTGCTCGGTCATGTTGAAGATCATCCGGTCGCGGAGGATCCCGGCCACGTTGACCAGCACGTCCAGTCGGCCGAACTCGCCGATGGCCGACTTGATCAGTTCCTCGGCCGCGCCGTGGTCGGAAACGTCGGCGCCGTTGGCGATGGCCTTCCCGCCAGCCGTGGTGATCTCGTCCACGACCTGGCTACCCGGGCCGGCGTCGGCCCCTGACCCGTCGACTGCCCCGCCGAGATCGTTCACTACCACGCTGGCTCCCTCGGCGGCCAGCAGCAGGGCAGTGGACCTGCCGATGCCCCGGCCTGCCCCAGTGACGATCGCGACCCGTCCGTCCAGGCTGCCCATGCAGCTCACCGACCCTTCGTGAGATCCAGAAGCCCGATATTAGAACGCTCTTCTGGAATTATCACCGAGAACCGGGTTACGTGTCTGCCCGCGACTCATACACCGTTGCGCGAAAGTCACACGCGCGGTAAAGCGCCGCACCTTAGGTGATAAAGCGGATACAAAGTGGCAGACGCCCCCGCAGCCACCGGGCGATAAGCGCACGTACTATACCGCGGTGACCGTGAGCCGACGGGTCCCTGACGCCAGCGGGTCGCCCGCCAGGGCGGGCCGCCTTGAGGCGTGGCTGCTCGGCGCCGGCCTGGTCGGCATGGGCCTCGTCTTGGTGTGGTATGCGCACCTGGCCCTGACCGGCCAGGGCATCCGGGCCTTCCCCGTCGACCTGAACGTCTATCGCGATGCCGGGCTGATCGTGCGCCATGTCCGGCCGTTCTACAAGGCCAGCAGGAAGACCCCGCTGTACGGCTGGCCCGGGCCCCCGCACTACCGCGGCCTGCGGTTCACGTATCCGCCGTTCGCGGCCCTGCCGTTCGCGCTGATGTCGCACCTGCGCCTGGTAACGCTCGGGGACTGGTTCACCGCCGCGGACATGCTGGCCGTTCCGACGGCCATCTGG
>JASHUE010000152.1:0-2967 GCA_030040195.1 Streptosporangiaceae bacterium
CGCGAGGGCTGGCGCGGGCGCGGGCTCCGGCGCAGGTGCAGCCGGAGCGGCGGCGGCTGGTGCGGCGGATGCCGCACCAGCCGGGGTGGCGGCCTTCCTGAGCTCGTCGAGCCGGCGCTTGGAAGGCAGCAGGACGACCGCAAGGATGCAGCCGATTCCCAGCAGCGCCGCTGAGATCCCGAATGCCCTGGTGTAGCCATGGGTGGCCGCGACCGCAGGGGCCAGCGGGCTGGTGTGATGGGCGGCCAGGTAGCTTGCGGCGGCGGTCAGAGCGAAGGTGCTGAGAGCCGACGTCCCGATGGAGCCACCGACCTGCTGCATGGTGTTGACGAGGGCGGATGCCACGCCCGAGTCCGCCTGGCGAACTCCCGTCGTAGCGGTATTGATGGCCGGGGCAAAGATCATGCCGAAACCCACGCCCAGGATCAGCAGGGCGGGCAGCACGCCGCTGACGTAACTGGAGGTGACGCTGACCTGGGTCAGGTAGACCATCCCGCCCGCCCCCAGCAGCATCCCGCTCGCGATGAGAACCCGCGGCCCGACTCGGAGCAAGAGCACGATGCTGGACAGGTTCGAGGCGATCAGGATGCACCCGATCATGGGCAGGAACAGCAATCCGGTGGTCAGGGGGCTCTCGCCCTTGATCTCCTGCAGGTAGTAGGTGAGGAACAGGAACGTGCCGAAGATCGCGATGCCCGAGATGAAGACCGACACATACGATCCGCCGCGAGTCCGGTCGATGATCACCCGCAAGGGCAGCAGCGGGTGCGCGGAACGCAACTCGGCCACTGCGAACGCGGCGACCAGCACCGGGCCCAGGACCAGGGAGCCGAGGGTCAGCGCGGACGTCCAGCCCGAGGTCTCGGCGTGGGAGAAGCCGAAGACGATAAGGAACAGGCCGGCGCAGGCCAGCACGGTGCCGGGCCAGTCCATCCGCGGCCGGGTGTCGGGGCGGCTGGTGTGGATGTAGAGCAGCGCGCCGGTCACCGCGATCGCGGCGAAGATCAGGTTGACGTACAGGCAGTATCGCCACGACAGGTACTGGGTAAGCAACCCGCCCAGGATCAGTCCGATCCCGCCGCCACCCGCCGCGACCGAGCCGAAGACGCCGAACGCCCTCCCCCGCTCGCGCGGATCCCGAAACGTGCTGACCAGGGTGCCGAGGGCTGACGGCGCGAGTAGCGCGCCGAACACGCCTTGGAGCGCCCGGGCCGTCACCAGGACCTCGAACGACCCGGCTGCGCCCCCGATGGCCGAACTCAGCGCAAATCCGATCAGGCCGGCGATGAACACCCATTTGCGGTTGAACATGTCGCCGAGCCGACCGCCTACTAGCAGCAAGCTGCCGAAGGCAAGGGCATAGGCCGTGACAATCCACTGCCGGTCGCTGTTGGGGAAGGCCAGGGCGCGCTGAGCGGAAGGCAGTGCGATGTTCACAATCGTGGCATCTAGGACCACCATCAGCTGGGCGATGGCCACGATGACCAGGACCAGCCAGCGGCGGTCAGCAGGCTGTGTCTGGAACCCTCGTACGGCAGGCGACGAAACAGACGACATTCACCCGCCATACCCCCTCTAGCCCCGGTCGCACATGCCTCGGCGCGCTGGGTCGGCCGAAACGGCCCGCGGCCGCCTGCTCGTCGCGGCGACGACCTCACTAGACTGCAGGACGCGGTCGGCCTGCTGACCGACACGCTCCTGTCCCACCTCGCCTACGAAGAACGGGAGCTTGCCGAGCCGCTGGTCCGGTACGACGACAACTGACATGACCCAGATCCTGGTCACCAGCGCCAGCGGCGCCAACGGAGACGGCTACGGCGCCGTCCTTAGCTTCACGGCCGATGGCGCGCTCGCCGGGTCGTTCAGCGACGATCGCCGGATCGCCGATCCGCGCGGCCTCAGCCTTGATGCGGCCGGCGAGCTGGTGTACCTCGACAGCGGCGACGACCGGGTGCTCGCGCTCGACCGGCACGGCAAGGTCGCTCTCGACTCGGGTCGTATCGCCGGGCTCGACCCTAGCGGGGGGACATTCGGGCCCGACGGCCGCTACTACGTCGGGCTGCGGCGCCGCCGCACGGTCCTCGCGTTCCCGGCTCGTCTCGACCGACAGGGAGAGCCGCTTCTGCCTGACGGGATCGTCCCGTTCCCGCGCGGCTTCGGCTTCGGACCCGGCGGCGAACTGTACCTGGCCTCGGGCATCGGGCCTTCGGGCGAGGGCGACAATACGATCGCGGTGTTCGACCGCGAGCGCGTGCTCCTTACGCCCCGCCTCGTCGATGACGCCGAACTGAGCCCGCTCGATCTCGCCGTCGCCCCGAACGGCAACGTGGTGGTCTCCAGCGAGTGGCCGTTCGGCTCCCCCGATGCCGCGGCGACCATCCGCGAGTACGACGCCTCCACCGGACAGCTCGTGCGCGTGTTCGTGCCTGATCGCGCGACGGGATTCGCCCGGCCGCGCGGGCTGCGGTTCGGAACCGACGGCCGGCTCTACTGCGTCGGCAAGGACCATGTCGTGGCCTTCGATTTCCCCGGCGGCACATTCCTCGGCGTCGCCGCTCGCCTGGAGAGGCTCAACGGCCAGGCGCTCGCCTTCCTGCCCTAGCCGGACGAGTCCGACCCGAACGCCTCGGAGAACAGGTAGCTCGTCGCGAGGCTGCGGTAAGGCCGCCACTTCTCGGCGATCGCCAGCACTTCCTCCGGTGTCGGGACATGGTCGAGCCGGTAGGCGGCCCTGACGGCCTTGCGGAGCGCGAGATCGCCAGGCAGAACCACGTCTTCCCGGCGCAGCGCGATCAGGAGCGCGCCCTGTACGGTCCAGGGCCCGATTCCTGGAATCACGGTGAGCTCGGCCAGGAGTTCGTCATCGGACATATCGCTCAGCACGTCCGGGTCCAGCCGCCCATCCCCGAAGCGCTCGGCCAGGTCACGCAGCGTGCCGATCTTCCGCCAGGACAGGCCGGCTTCGCG
>JASHUE010000153.1:0-11620 GCA_030040195.1 Streptosporangiaceae bacterium
TTCCTTGCCTGGCTGCCCGCCAACGAGCGGGCGGCGATACTGCCGAAAGTACTCCAGCGCTATACCGACCGCACCATCACCGACCCCGATCAGCTCGATCGCGAGCTCGACACGGTGCGCCAGACCGGGTACGCGCTGTGCGTGCGCGAGTACGAGGAATTCTCCTCGGGCGCGTCGGCGGCTGTGCTCAGCCCGCGGCAGTACCCGATCGCCGTCGTCAACGTCTGGGGACCCGCGCCGCGTAACCCGATGAAGAAGCTGCACGAGATCGGCCGCGAGGCCGCGCGCACGGCGCTCAGCGTGCGCGCCCTTCTGGACTGACCGCGCTGCCCGCTGCGCCCGCCGCTGCCTTGACCCCCGCCAAAAACGGCTGTTAGCATCCGCGATGAGAACGCATCGTTCACATAGTGAACGATGCCGGCGCCAGGAGGACGGCCATGGCGGCTTCTCAGAAGGTCATCATTACCTGCGCTATCACCGGCTCCGGGCACACGCCATCGATGTCTCCGCACCTGCCGTACACGGTCGAGCAGGTTGTAGAGCAGGGCGTGGCGGCGGCCAAGGCTGGCGCCGCGGTGCTGCACCTGCACGCGCGCGACCCCAGCGACGGCAGGCCGACCGCCGACCCGGCGATCTTCGCGAAGTACGCCAGGGGGATCAGCGATCAGTGCGACGTCGTGATCAGCATCTCGACCGGCGGCGGCACCGGCATGACGGTGCAGGAACGGCTCGAAGGCGTGCTCGAGCTCAAGCCCGAGCTGTGCACGCTCAACCTGGGCACGATGAACTACGGCAGCTTCCCCATGATCGACCGGTACAAGGACTCGTTCCGGTATGAGTGGGAGGAGCCCTACCTGGAGAGCACCAGGGCGGAGCCGTTCGTCAGCACCTACTCCGACATCGAGCACATGCTCAAGGTCGTCGGGCCGCAGACCGGCACCCGGTTCGAGGCCGAGGCGTACGACGTCTCGCACCTCTACACGCTGGCCTACTACCTGGATAAGGGCATGGTTCAGCCGCCGGTCTTCGTCCAGACGATCTTCGGCACGATGGGCGGCATCGGCCCGGACGTCGACCACATCGTGCACATGAAGCGCACCGCGGACCGCCTGCTCGGCGACTCCTACCAGTGGTCAACGCTGGGCGCCGGCCGCTACCAGATGGGCATCGTCACGGCGGCGGCCATCATGGGGTCGCACGTCCGGGTGGGCCTGGAGGACAGCCTCTACCTTGGCAAGGGCCAGCTCGCGGAGTCCAACGCCGACCAGGTCACGAAGATACGCGCGATTCTGGAGGCGCTGTCGCTGGAAATCGCGACCCCGTCGGAGGCCCGCGAGCTGCTCGGGCTCAAGGGCCTGGCCAGCGTCGGGTACTGACCGGCCGGGCCGGGCGATGATGTCGGCCGAGCACGAGGGCATCACCGGCGTCACCTTCGGCAGCGACGGCCACCGGCTCGCCGGGATCTTGTATCTCGCGCGCGGCGCCGTGGCCAAGCCAACGGCGCTGCTCCTGCACGGCTGCCCTGGGCAGGAGCAGAATCTCGACCTCGCGTCTTCCTTGCGGGAACGCGGCTGGAACGCGCTGGTGTTCCACTATCGCGGCAGCTGGGGCAGCGAAGGGGACTACGACCTGCGCACAGTAGTTCAGGATGTGCGCGCCGCCGTCGAGCATCTGCACGAGGCGGCGTATCCGGGCGTGGACCCGGCGCGGCTGGCCGTCTTCGGGCACAGCCTCGGCGGCTGGGCAGCCGTCCTGGCCGCCGCTGCCGACAGCCGGCTGAAAGCCGTGATCGCCTGCGCCAGCGCCACCAGGCTCAGCGGCCTGAAGGCGCTGCCTGCCGACCAGATCGAGCACGAGTTCACCCGTTTCCTGCGCACGACTCCCGAGCAGTTCGTGTGCCAGGCACAACAAGTCGACGCGCGGCCAGGACCGCTGGAGGTGGTCTCGACCATCGCGCCGCGCCCGGTGCTCGTCGTGCACGGCAGCGACGACGAGTGGGTTCCGGCGGCTCAGGGGCGGCTGCTGTTCGACCGAGCCGGCGAGCCGCGCCGCCACGCCGAGATAGCGGGCGCGAACCACGCGTTCAGCTGGCATCGCGCGCAGCTGCTGGACCTGGTCGGCGACTGGCTGGCCGATACCGGCATTTGAGGAGGGATAGCCGTGACCACAGTGCGGCCTGACCAGGTACGCCGGGTGGGCATCGTCGGCGCAGGCGTCATCGGCGGCGGCTGGGCCCTGCACTTCCTGCGGATGGGCCTCGACGTCGACGTGTATGACCCCTCGCCGACCGCGCGGACCGACCTGCTGCGGATGCGCGCGGAGATCTGGCCGCTGCTGCAGCGGATCGGGCTGCGCGACGGCGCCAGCCCGGATCGGCTGCTGCTGCACGACGACCTGGCCGCCGCGGTATCGCGCGCCGACATGATCCAGGAGA
Organism: Streptosporangiaceae bacterium; assembly: GCA_030040195.1. Taxonomy (GTDB): domain Bacteria; phylum Actinomycetota; class Actinomycetes; order Streptosporangiales; family Streptosporangiaceae; genus JAJYUU01. The sequence goes on from JASHUE010000153.1 coordinate 2,435, forward strand.
ACGCCCCCGAGGACAGCGCGATCAAGCGCCGGGTGCTCGCGGAGATCGACGGCGCGGCGCCGCCGGAAGTCGTGATCGCCTCCAGCACCTCCGGCTTCGGGATGACGCTGCTGCAGGCCGACTGCGCGCGGCCAGAGCGGTGCGTGGTCGGCCATCCGTTCAACCCGCCCTATCTCATCCCGCTGGTCGAGGTCGTCGGCGGCGAGCGGACGGACCCGGCCGCCGTTGACTGGCTGGTCTCGTTCTACGCCGCGGTCGGCAAGCGCCCGCTGCGGCTGACCCGCGAGCTGCCCGGCTTCGTCGCCAACCGGCTGCAGGAGGCGATGTGGCGCGAGGCGCTGCACATGGTGGCTGCGGGCGAGGCGAGCGTCGAGGAGATAGACGAGTCGATCGCCTTCGGCCCGGGCCTTCGCTGGGCGCAGATGGGCCCGTGCCTGACCTTCCACCTGGCGGGCGGCGCGGCCGGGATGGCGCACATGCTCGACCATTTCGGCGCCGCACTGCTGGAGCCGTGGACGCGGCTGGCCGCGCCGCCCCTCACCGCGCAGCTACGCGAGCGCATGGTGCTGGGCTGCGAGCGGGAAGCGGCCGGCCGCTCGGTCGCGGAGCTGGAGCGCCGCCGCGACGACTTCCTCGCTGAGCTGCTCGTGCTGCTCGAACGCTTCTCGGTCAGCCCGGATGGCGATGCGCGCCAGCCCGGCGCGGCCGGTGCCGGGCCGGCCCTCGACGGCGGCCAGGCCGCGGCGCAGCGGGCAGACACTGGCGTCTGCGCGCCCGCCACTGGAGGCGGCAGCATGGGAGGGTGCCCGCCTACCTGATCACCGGCAATCCTGGGTCTGGCAAGTCGAGCCTCGCCGCAGAGCTGAGGAGGCGTGGCCTTGCTGCCCTGGACACCGATGACATGGCTTTCTGGGCCGACGACGCCTCCATGCCAGTGGACCCGCCTGCCGATGCCGACGATCAGTGGCGCCTGGCCCATCGCTGGATCTGGAGCCGGGCCCAGGTCGAGCAATCGGTCTCCTGTGCGGCAGCAGATGCCGGCAGCGTGTTCTTCTGCGGAATCGCGCGAAACCAGGCCGACATGTTCGACCTGTTCGAGAAAGTGTTCCTGCTGATGATCGACGAAGGCACACAGCTGGCCCGCCTCAGCCGGTCACCGAACCGTACCGAGGCGATAGAGAAGCAGATCACGGATGGTCGGCTTGCTTTCCAGTCGCAGATGCTTGCCCTGGGAGCCATCCCTCTCGATGCCACAGTGCGCCCACGCCTGATCGCGGACATACTCGTGACCCACCTTGGCCTTCACCTTGGCTAGTCAACTCGAAGGGCTTGACGTAGCTAGGACCGAGCGGGCGCTAGGCACTATTGACACCTGACCGGCGCCGAATTTACACTCCAGCCGAGCACATAATGCACGCTTCGTTCACATCGTGAACGAGGACTTGGCGACGCGTCCGAACGGCGCTCGGCCTCACCCGCACTCGGGAGGGGACCATGGCCCTCAGTCGCAGAGACTTCATCAAGACGGCTGCGGCGGGCTCACTCGCCCTGGGCGCGGGCGGGGTGCTCAGCGCGTGCGGCCTCAATGCGGCGACCGTCGCCGACGTCGTGCACCGGGTGCCGGGTCCGCGCAAGCATGGCGGCACGCTGCGCTGCGCGATCACCGGCGGGTCAAGCGCGGACACCATCGACCCGCTGGCCGCGGTCGCGAACACCGACTTCTCCAGGGTCAACAACCTGTTCGAGCCGCTGCTCGGGCTGACCCCGAACGCGGAGCCGATGTACGTGCTCGCTGACGAGCTCACGCCGAACGCGACCGCGACCGAGTGGATCCTGCGGCTTAAGCCGGGCATCACGTTCCACAACGGCAAGCCGCTCACCGCCGACGACGTCATCTACACGTTCCAGACGGTCATGAACCCGAAGGCACCCGGCGCAGCGGCGGCCGGGCTCGCCTCCATCGACGCCAAGGGCATGACCAAGCTGGACCCGCTCACAGTCAAGATCCCGTGCGTCACCCCGTTCGCCACGCTGAAGCAGGCACTGGCCATCCCGACATACTCCGACGTGATCCCGGTGGACTACAACCCCGCGGACGGCATCGGCACCGGCCCGTTCAAGCTGCAGAGCTTCACGCCGGGCACGCAGAGCGTGTTCGTCCGCTACGACGGCTACTGGCAGACCGGCCTGCCGTATCTCGACGAGGTCGTCATCACCGACTACAGCGACGCGACCAGCCAGGTCAACGCGCTGCTGGCCGGCGAGGTGGACGTGGTGAACCTGCTGTCCGCCGACGTCATCGGGATCGTCGAGAGCCAGGGCAAGAACATCCTGATCTCGAACGGCGGCGGCTGGAACCCGTTCACGATGCGGGTGGACGTCGCGCCGTTCAGCGACGTGCGGGTACGCCAGGCCCTGCGGCTGCTGGTCGACCGGCCGCAGATGCGCGAGGTCCTGTTCGGCGGGCACGGGACGATCGGCAACGACGTCTTCGGCATCTGGTCGTCGGACTACGACCACAGCCTGCCGCAGCGGCAGCAGGACATTGACCAGGCCAAATACCTGCTCAAGGCGGCCGGGCACGAGGGCCTCAGCGTCCAGGTCGTTAGCGCTCCCATCGGCCAGGGCACCGTCCAAGCAGCCGAGGTGCTCGCGCAGCAGGCGTCGGCGGCCGGGGCCAACATGAACGTCCTGCAGGTCACGGTGGACGACTTCTTCGGCACCAACTACCTGAAGTGGGTGTTCGCCCAGGACTACTGGTACTTCAACTTCTACTTGCCGCAGGTCTCGCTGGCCACGCTGCCCACCGCGCCGTTCAACGAGTGCCATTTCGACAACCCGCGCTACGTTGCGCTGTACCAGGAGGCGATCGCCACCATCGACGACGCCAAGCGGACGGAACTGGCGTACGAGATGCAGCAGATCGACTACAACGAGGGCGGATACATCATCCCGTTCTTCCCGCCGGTCATCGACGGCTACGGGGCGAATATCAACGGCCTGCTCCCGTCGAAGGGGGGCCTGTCGCTCAACGCTTACGACTTCTCGCAGATCTGGCTGACGTGACGAGCCGGCCCTTAGGCAAGCCCGGCGCCCTGACGTCGGCTGGCGAGCTGTAGCGAACGGAAGGATCTCCCCGTCATGGCAGAAGTGACGGTGACCGCCCCGGTAGCCAGCCCCGAGCGGCCACGCAAGGCGCACCCGTTCCGCGACGTCCTGGTCAGGCGGCTCGGCTTCGGGTTGCTCACCCTCATTATCGTTTCGATACTCGTGTTCGCGGCGACGCAGATCCTGCCAGGGAACGCGGCGTCCGCCGTGCTGCAGAACACCGCTACCCCAGCGCGACTGCACGCACTCGAGCTGCAGATGCACCTCAACCGACCGGCCGTGGCGCAGTACTGGAGCTGGCTGACCAACCTGCTGCAGGGCAAGCTCGGCACCTCGCTGGTCAGCGGCGCCTCGGTGACATCGCTGATCGGCGGCCGGATCGTGAACACCGCCGTGCTGATGCTGCTGTCGGGCGTAATCGGGACCGTGATCGGCGTCGGCCTCGGCATGCTGGCCGCGGCCCGCCGGGACAGCTGGCTGGACCACGGCCTGTCCGTCATCGCGCTCGCGGTGACGGCACTGCCCGAGTTCGTCGTGGCGATGGGCCTGGTCGTCTTCTTCGCCGCGCTGATCTGGCACCTGTTCCCGGCGGTGTCGGTCTTCCCGCCCGGCGCGTCGCCCTGGAGCAGCCCGTCGCTGCTCGTGCTGCCCGTCGCCACGCTGGTCATCGTCATCGTGCCGTACACGTTCCGGATGATGCGCGCCGCGATGGTCGACGCGCTGGAGAGCGACTACGTCGAGATGGCCAGGCTCAAGGGAATGTCGCGCTGGCGGGTCCTCGCGGTGCACGCCTTGCCGAACGCGATCGCGCCGACCATCCAGGTGATCGGGCTGAACTTCCTCTACCTGGCCGGCGGGGTGGTGGTGGTCGAGTACGTCTTCAACTACCCCGGCCTCGGCCAGGCGCTGGTCAACGCCGTATCCGACCGGGACATCCCGACGATCCAGTTCATTGTGCTGCTGCTCGCGGCGTTCTATGTCGCTGTGAACATCGTCACCGACCTGATCTCACTCGCCGCGACGCCGCGGCGGCGGCTGCCCAGGTCCTGATGAGGAGGTGACGTCATGGCTTCTACCGCAGCACTCGAGGTCCTCAAGTCGGCAGGCCGCGCCCGGGCGCGCCGGCGCGAGTGGGCCGCTGTGCTCAGCCGGACGATCCGCACGCCTCGCGGTGCGATCGGACTTGCGATCGTCGGCCTCGTCGTGCTGATCGCTGCGATCGGCCCTGCCCTTGCGCGGTACTCGAGCACCCAGTTCGTGACCGCGCCGTTCGCCAACCCGTCGCTGAAGTTCCCGCTCGGCGGCGACATCCTCGGCCGCGACGTGCTGTCCAGGACCCTCGACGGCGGCTGGGAGCTGCTGCTCATGGCCGCGGCCGCCACGCTGATCGGCGTGGTCGGCGGGGCCATCTGCGGGGTCTGCGCAGCCTACTTCGGCGGCATCTGGGACACGGTGATCATGCGCATCGTCGACATCGTGCTCGCGTTCCCGCAGCTGGTGTTCGCGCTGCTGCTGGTCAGCGTGCTCGGCCCCAAGATCTGGCTGATCATCCTGGCGGTCGGGATCTCGCACCTCCCGCAGGTCGCTCGGGTCACCAGGGCGGCGGCGCTCGATGTCTGCGAGCGCGACTTCGTCCGGGCCGCGCAGATACTCGGCCTGCCAGCGCGCCAGGTAGTGCGCAAAGAGGTGCTACCGAACCTGACCTCGGTCCTGATGGTCGAGCTGGGGCTGCGGCTGACCTATTCCATCCTGGTGATCGCCGGGCTGAGCTTCCTCGGCTTCGGCCTGCAGCCGCCGGCCGCCAGCTGGGGGCTGATGATCAACGAGAACCGGATCGGGCTGGTAGCCAACCCGTGGGGCGTGCTCGCCCCCACGCTGCTGATCGCGGCGCTGACCATCGGGATGAACACGCTGACCGACGCCGTGGCGCGCGCCTCGCTCGGCGTCGGGCGCAGAGCCGATGACGCGCTGCTGACCGGGATCTCAGCGGTCGGAGCAGCGCAGTGAGCAGCGACAGCGGGAGCGGTGCGATGACCGGCGACGACGCAGTCAACAGCGGAGCGCAGACCTCGGGCAGCGAGGCCGCGACCGACACCGAGGAAGTCGGCGCCGCCACGGAGGCGATCCCGGCCCCGCGGGCAGCGGCCGACGAGACGCCCGCCGCCGGGCCGGAACCGGCTGCGGGCGACGCACCGGCCGACACCGACGCATCGGCGGGGAACGCGGCTGCCGCCGGGAATGGGTCGGCGGCCGCGGGCCAGGCCAGGCTTACTGTCAATGAGCTTCAGGTGCTGCGGATCCCGGCCCGCGGCCGCGGCACCGTCGACGTGCTCGACGAAGTGTCGTTCTACGTGCAGCCGGGCGAGGTGCTGGGCCTGGTCGGCGAGTCGGGCTCCGGCAAGACGACCATGGCCCTGGCGCTGCTCGGCCACGTGCGCCGCGGGCTGGTCATCGGCGGCGGCAGGATCAGCATCGACGGCCGCGACATCCTGCGGATGCCGAGGCGAGAGCTGCAGCGGCTGCGCGGCCGGCAGGTCGCGTACGTGCCGCAGGATCCGTCCAGCGCGCTGAACCCGACGCTGAAGATCGGCACTCAGCTGCGTGAGGTGCTCGCCTCCTATGAGGGCGACCAGAAGGCCCGCGACGAGCGGCTGACCGAGATGCTGGCCGAGGTCGGCCTGTCCACGATCCCGGGCATCCTGAACAAGTACCCGCATCAGCTGTCCGGCGGCCAGCAGCAGCGGGTCGGGCTCGCGATGGCGTTCGCCTGCCGGCCCAAGCTCATCGTGCTCGACGAGCCGACCACCGGGCTGGACGTGACCACCCAGCGCCGGGTGCTCGAGACCATCCGCGACCTGTGCAAGACGTACCGGGTCGCCGCGGTCTACATCAGCCACGACCTCGCGGTGGTGGCCGAGATCGCCGACCATGTCGCGGTCATGTACGCCGGCCGCCTCGCCGAGATCGGCCCGGCACGCGAGGTCTTCGAGACCCCGGCCCATCCCTACAGCCGCGGCCTGCTGCGCTCCGTGCCCTCTCTGGACCGCTCGCGCGTGCTGACCGGCCTCGCCGGGCACCCGCCGCGGCCGGGCAACCGCCCGTCGGGCTGCTTCTTCCAGCCGCGCTGCGAGTTCGCGCTGCCCGCGTGCGAGCAGGGCCAGCCGCCGCTGGTGCGGGTTTCGGATTCCGGCCACGCGGCCCGCTGCATCCGGGCGGTCGAGGTGGTCGGGCTCTCCCAGCCGACCGGGTCTGGCGCGGCACGCCCTGATAGCGCGGAGGCGGAGGCCGCGCTGCTCGACGTGCGCGACCTGTCGGCCACCTACGGGAACGCAACGGTTCTGCACGACCTGACTCTGTCGGTGCCCGGCCAGCAGTGCGTGGCGGTGGTCGGGATGTCCGGGTCCGGCAAGACCACGCTGGCTCGCTGCCTGGTGGGCCTGCACCCGAACTGGTCCGGCCAGGTCAGCTTCGCCGGGAAGCCGCTGTCCAGAGGCGTCCGCCGCCGCTCGAACGACCAGCTGCGCCGGATCCAGTACGTGTCCCAGAACCCTTACCTGTCGCTAAACCCGCGCCGGACTGTCGGCCAGATCATCGAGCAGCCGCTGGCGCACTTCGAGAAGCTGTCGGCCAGGGAGCGGCAGGAGCGCGTGGTCGACGCGCTGACGGCTGCGGCACTGCGCGAGTCGTTCGTCGACCTCTACCCCGACCAGCTGTCCGGCGGGGAGCGGCAGCGGGTGGCGATCGCCAGGGCCCTGGTCGTGCAGCCGGACCTGATGGTCTGCGACGAGATCACCTCGGCGCTTGACGTGTCCGTGCAGGCGGCGATCGTCGAGCTGCTGCGCGGGCTGCAGGCCGAGCGCGGGCTGTCGCTGATCTTCATCACCCACAACCTGCCGCTGGTGCGCAGCATCGCCGATCACGTCGTCGTGATGAACGGCGGGCGGATCTGCGAGGCCGGCACCGTGACCCAGGTGCTTGAGGACCCGCAGGATGCCTACACCCAGCAGCTGCTCGCCGACGTGCCCAAGATGACGCCGGTCGGCGAGGGGTGATGGACCCGGCCAGGGTTTCCGGGTGGAGCCTGGCCGATCAGTGGCCGCCCAGCGGGGACATCGCGGCGCCGCTGCGGCTGTACCAGACAGTGGTGGCCGGCGACTGGGTCGACTACAACCACCATCTGAGCGAGTGGGCCTACCTGCTGGTGTTCGGCGACAGCGCGGACGCCTTCTTCCGCTTCGTGGGCATCGACGATGCATACCGCGCGGCGGACCGGTCGGTGTACACGGCGGAGACGCACCTGCGCCACCTTCGGGAGGTCAAGCTCGGCCAGCAGCTTGACCTGAGCCTGCGGGTACTCGGCGTAGACGACAAGCGGCTGCACCTGCTGCACGAGATGCACTCCCCCGGCCCCGGCTGCGTGGCAACGGCCGAGCAGTTGCTGCTGCACGTCGACACCGGCGCGAGCCGTGTCGCCCCCTTTCCCGAGCCGCTAGCCAGCAGGCTGCGGAAGGTAAGGCAGGCGCACGCCACGCTTCAGCTGCCCGGCTATGTCGGCCAGCGGATGCGGGTCCCTCGGACGCAGCGCAGGCCATGGAAACAGAGCTGACACCCGAGCAGCGCCTGGTCGTCGCCACCGTGCGTGACTTCGTCGAGCGCGAGCTGTACCCGCACGAGGCCGAGGTAGAGCGGCTCGACGAGGTGCCGGCCGAGCTTGCGCAGTCCATCCGGGCCAAGGCGATCGCAGCCGGCCTGTACGCCGCCAACATGCCCGCCGAGCTCGGCGGCGGCGGCCTGGACGCCGTGTCGGTAGTGCTCGCCGAGCGCGAGCTCGGCCGCGCCAGCTACGCGCTGCAAATGCTGGTGGAGCGGCCGAGCAACATCCTGCAGGCATGCGCCGGCGAGCAGCGGGAGCGCTACCTGCTGCCGTGCATCCGCGGCGAGCGGCACGACTGCGTGGCGATGACTGAGCCCGAGGCGGGCTCCGATGTCCGGTCGATGTCGACCATGGCCAAGCGCGACGGCGGCGACTACATCGTCAACGGAACCAAGCACTTCATCTCGCACGCCGACGTGGCCGACTTCGTCATCCTGTTCGCCGCCACCGGGACCGAGGACACCGCGAGCGGCCCGAAGAAGAAGATCACCGCCTTCCTGGTCGACAAGGACTCCCCCGGGCTCACCGTCACCCGCGGCTCAGGCTGCGTCTCGAATCGCGGCTACCACCAGTGCGAGCTGTCCTTCACCGGGTGCCGCGTCCCGGCCGGGAACCTGCTGGGCGAGGAGGGCCGCGGCTTCGACCTGATGGGCCAGTGGCTGGGCGCGACCAGGCTGACGGTCGCCGCCACGAGCATCGGCCGGGCCCGCCGCGTGCTGGACGCGGTCACGGAATGGGCGGCGACCCGCAAGCAGTTCGGCCAGCCGGTGGGCCGTTTCCAGGGCGTCGGTTTCCAGCTGGCCGACTGCGCCACGCAGCTGGAGGCGGCCGAGCTGCTGACCCTGAAGGCCGCCGCGAAGTGCGACGAGGGCACGATGACCGACGCCGACGCCGCGATGGCCAAGCTGTACGCGTCGGAGATGCTCGGCCGCATGACGGACACGGCGGTGCAGGTCTTCGGCGGCATGGGCCTGATGTCGGCGTTCCCGGCCGAACGCTGGTGGCGCGACGCCCGGGTGGAGCGCATCTGGGACGGCACCAGCGAGATCCAGCGGCACATCATCGCCAGGTCCCTGCTGCGTCCCTACGGAGGGTGACAGCCATGGATGTTCACCTGCGAGCAGACGGCCAGGTCCTGCTCATCACCCTGGACCGGCCCAAGGCCAACGCGATCGACGTCCCGGCCAGCAGGGCCCTGTACGCCGCCTTCGACCGGCTCCGCCGCGAACCAGGGCTCCGCGTGGCCATCCTGACCGGGGCCGGCGAGCGCTTCTTCAGCGCCGGGTGGGACCTGAAGGCGGCCGCCGGCGGGGAGGACGTCACCGCCGACCACGGCCCGGGCGGATTCGCGGGCCTCACCGAGTTCTTCGACATCGGCAAGCCGGTCATCGCCGCGGTCAACGGCCTGGCGCTGGGCGGGGGCT
>JASHUE010000154.1:0-5753 GCA_030040195.1 Streptosporangiaceae bacterium
GCCGTGGCAAGGCAGGCCGCGCGGCGGTCGAACGGGCCTCTGATCGGGGTAGTTCCGCGGTTGGCGGCGAGCACCATTGCCAGCGACAGCAGCCGGGCGGCCGCCAGCCGCCTGATGCACATTGCGATGGCGCTGAGCAGCGGATATACAGCGAGCGAGCCGAAGAAAGTAGTTCGCGAAGTCCGGCACGGGCTGCCATGGATCAGGTACGCCAGTTCCGGTCCGCCCGGCCGCAGAGGTCCCGTGCGACGACGCAGTGTTACTCCGGATAAGGCGTACCGTCAGCAGCGACTGCACGGCCAGCAGTGCGATCATGGGCGACCGGGAACCAGCGGCCAGCCCGGTCCGTGCGGCCGAAGCAATGACGTCCTGCCGACGGCGGCGGACACGCCACGCGGGCCGTCGACGGCCGCCGGCTGCTGCCGGGCCGGGACGACGTCGAGCGGTTCGGGCCCGGCCAGCGACGCCAGCCGCGCGAGAGCATGCCGCCCGGCGGTCGGCGCGAGCGCTTCCATGCTGGGAGCGCCCTCCGGTTCAGTCAGGTCAAGCTGAGAGATAGAGACGGCCGATCCCGGACCTGGCGACAGCGCCGTGCACGAGCCGACCGGTGCGCGACGGGCGCCGGCGGTCACGTCACCAGCCATCAGGCTGTGCGGGCCGACGCCGCTCACCACCCCCGCAATGAGCGACCCTGCCGCACGGGCAGGGTCGACATGCAATGGAGGCCGGGCGGGGGGAGCGAGCTGTACCTGCCCCATGGCCACCCCTGGGGCAGGCGCCGGTTTGGTCACTCGCCGGCTGCGCGTGGCAGCGAGACGCCCTGCCAGCCGTTCAGGAAGCCGCGAACTTCGCTCTCGCTGTACCGGCGGTGCCCGCCGGGCGTGCGGATCGATGACAGCTTTCCTCCGCGCGCCCACCGGGTGACGGTCTTCGGGTCAACCCGAAGCATCGCGGCGACCTCGGCCGGGGTGAGCAGGCGGTTGTCCGGCTTGATCTGAGTTCTCACGAGGAGGGTCCTCTCACACTCGCAGGTAATGGCGTTGTAACAGAACGTGACGATCGTGGACCGTTACTAACCGACAGCGTTCTATCACAGGATGTCACATCGACCATGGTTTTGCTGGCGTTCCCGTCCGCACAGGGAGAATTTCTATTAGCTGCGCCATCGGGACGTGGCTACCAAGACGTTAATCGCAGGTCAGAGCTTTACCGGGCGGTTCAGGCCGCAATCGTTTTATGTCGTACTTACTGAGCGGTAATGGTAACTGACGGCTCAATCAGTCAAGCGCACGCCCCCGGCGGCGCGCAAATTTCGCCCTTTCGGCGAACCGGCCAACGGCGAGCTGCGCATACCAGGAACGCCTCAGTAGCGGCACAGCCGCGAGCCCTGACTACCGAAGGTCACCATTGACCATTCCGGCCGGGGCCTCCGGAACGGTGACGAGGCCCAGCTCGGAGGGACCGGCGAGCAGCTTGTGGCTCGGCAGCACCCGCACCGTGTACCCGAAGGGCCCTGGCTGCCCAAGTTCGGCGGCACCCGAGTACCGGACCACGCCATCGCTGCTCACCGCGCCGTCTTGATGCAAAGCCGACCAGGCCGGATCGATGATCTCGTCGGCCTCTCCGGCCCGCCCGTAGACGATCTCGACGCAGACGTCGTCGGGCGACAGCGTGCCGAGGGCGATGCTAGCCCGCACGATCAGCCGACCGCCGGGGCTCAGATCGCCGTCGTCGGCCTCCACGTGCTCGATCCTGACGCCCGGCCACGCACCGGTCACGCGCCGCTTCCACGTCGCCAGCTCGCGCGCCCCAGCGTAGGCTCCGTCGCCGCCCGCGCTCGACGGCCCGGCCAGCATCCTGGACACCCGCGCGGCAGGTGCGTACATCTCCGTGACGTACTGCCGCACCATCCTTGTCGCCAGAACCTTCGGCCCGAGCGTGCGCAGAGTGTGCGCGACCATCTCCAGCCACCGATCCGGCCGCCCGTCCGAGCCGGTCTGGTAAAACATCGGTGCGACCGACTTGCCCAGCAGGTCGTAGAGCGCAGCCGCCTCAAGCTCGTCCCGACGGGCCCGGTCGGTGACGGTGTCCGCCGACGGGATCGCCCAGCCGTTACGGCCGTCGTACCACTCGTCCCACCAGCCATCCAGCACCGACAGGTTCAGCCCGCCGTTGAGCGCGGCCTTCATGCCCGAGGTGCCGGAGGCCTCCTGCGGACGGAGCGGGTTATTCAGCCAAACGTCGCACCCCTGCACGAGGGTTCGCGCCAACGCCATGTCGTAGTCCGGCAGGAAGACAATCCGGTGCCGGACCTCCGGGCCGTCGGAAAAGCGGACGAGATCGGAGATCAGCTGCTTGCCGCTGTCGTCGGCCGGATGCGCCTTGCCCGCGACGACAATCTGAATTGGCCGGTCTGGGTCCAGCAGCAGCGCGGTCAGCCTGGCCCGGTCGTGCAGCATCATCGTGAGGCGCTTGTAGGAGGGCACCCGTCGGGCGAAGCCTATGGTGAGGACATCCTCGTCGAGCACGCCGTCGGTCCAGATAAGCTCGGCATCGGACGCCCCGCGCTGCCGGCACGAGGACCGCAGCCTGCGGCGCGCCTGCTCGATCAGCCGTTTCCTCAACGCCCGCCTGACTTCCCACAGCCGGCGCGGGTCAGCGGCCACACGCACCCAGAAGTCCGGGTCGTCGGTCGGATCGGCGAGGACGCGGGGCTGGCCGCCACCGGCTGCGGCGCCCGCGCCGGCCCGGGAGGGCGGCTCTTCCGCCAGCGCGATGATCTCCGGCGCGACCCAGGTCGGCGCGTGCACACCATTGGTCACCGAGGTGATCGGAATCTCGGCCTCGTCGAAGCCGGGCCACAGCCCGCTGAAGATGACCCTGCTCACGTGCCCGTGCAGCTTGCTGACCCCGTTCACGCGCTGGCCAAGCCGCATGCCCATGACGGCCATGTTGAACACGCCTGGATTGCCGCCAGGGTAGGTCTCGGCGCCGAGCGCGAGGACGCGGTCGGCGGGCAGGCCGGTCTCCGCTCCGTTGGTGACATCGCTGGCCACCAGGTCAAGCGGGAACCGGTCGATGCCGGCCGCTTCCGGGGTGTGGGTCGTGAACACGGTCCCGGCCCGGCACATCTCCAGTGCCTCGTCAAAATCCAGGCCCTGCCGCACGTACTCTCTGATGCGCTCCAACCCGAGGAAGCCCGCATGGCCCTCGTTGGTATGGAATACCTCGGGCGATGGGTGCCCGGTCCGGGCACAGTACGCGCGTAGCGCGCGGACACCACCGATGCCGAGCAGCAGTTCCTGCCGCAGCCGGTGGTCGGTGCCGCCGCCATAGAGCCGGTCGGTGACCTCGCGCAGGCTCGGGTCGTTGTCCTCCACGTAGGAGTCGAGCAGGAGCAGCGGTACCCGTCCGACCTCGGCCACCCAGATCTGGGCACTCAGCGTCAGGTCACCGCCCAGGCCCACGTGCACCCTGACCGCGGATCCGTCGCCGTCGCGCAGCAAGGTCAGCGGCAGCCCGTTCGGGTCGGAGGCGGGGTACCGCTCGGCCTGCCAGCCCTCGAGCGAGAGCGACTGGGTGAAGTACCCGTGCCGGTACAGCAAGCCGACGCCGATCAGCGGTACGCCGAGGTCGCTGGCGGCCTTGAGGTGGTCCCCGGCGAGGATGCCCAGCCCGCCGGAGTACTGCGGCAGGGCCTCGGTGATGCCGTACTCGGGCGAGAAGTAGGCGATGGCCGTCGGCAGGCCCGCGGCCGGATCGGCCGCCGCCTGGTACCAGCGCGGCTGCGTCAGGTAATCCCCTAGCTCCTCGGCGGCGTCGCCGAGGCGGCGCAGGTACTGCTCATCCGCAGCCAGCGCGATCAGCCGCCCCTGGTCCACCTTTCCCAGCAGGGCCACAGGATCGGACTCAGCCAGTTCCCGGCTGCCGGGATCAATAGCGTCGAAGAGAGCCCTGGTCTGCGCATGCCAGGACCAGCGCAGGTTCAGCATCAGCGAGCTTAGGGGCTCGAGTGGCTCGGGCAGCACGGGGTGGATGGTGAACCGGCGGATAGCTCTCACGCACAGCGACCTTAATGGCTACGGCGGGGTGGCGCGTCCACAGCCCCTGGCAACCGGCTGACTCCCCGCTGGCACGGTGCATGCCCGGGGCTGGCTGGATTCATGCCGGCGGCCCCCGGCGGGCATTGGCCGCCGGGCGGATGGGTAGCTTTCATCCGTGATCGGACGGATCCCCATACTGGATGTGCAGCCGGTGCTTGACTGCGGCGGCCTGCCAGCCAAAGCGGTCACCGACGAGACTTTCCAGGTCACTGCCACGGTGTTCCGTGAAGGCCATGAGATGCTGGGCGCCGCCGTCGTGCTGACCGATCCGGACGGGACCGAGTCCCCGCTGGTGATCATGCACGAGCTGACGCCGGGAACCGACCGCTACGGCACCGACGTGACGCCTGACCGCGAGGGCCTGTGGCACTTCCGGGTCGAGGCGTGGGGCGACCGGATCGCACACTGGCGGCACGACGCCGCCATCAAGATCCCCATTGGCCAGGACGCCGAGCTGATGCTGGCCGCGGGGGCGCTCCTGCTGGAACGCGCCGCGGCCCAGATCGCGAAGCCCGAGTCGATGGCGCCGGCCAGGGCGCGCGAGGCACGGGCTGCCCGCAAGGCCCTGCGCAGTGCCGCTCGTCAGCTAGCCGACTCCGAGGTGCCGCCCCTCGATCGGCTGGCGATCGCCATGAGCTCGATCGTTGACGCAGCGCTGGCGGCGTTCCCGCTGCGCGAGCTGCTGACCTCCTCGCCAGAGTGTCCGCTGATCGTGCACAGGCAGCGAGCGCTCTACGGCGCCTGGTATGAGTTCTTCCCGAGGTCCGAGGGCGCGCAGGTCGACCCGGCGCACAGGCGCAAGCCGAAGTCAGGCACGCTGCGCACCGCGGCCATGCGCCTGGACGCCATTGCCGACATGGGTTTCGACGTCGTATACCTGCCGCCGATCCACCCGATCGGCACCACCGAGCGCAAGGGCCGGAACAACACGCTCATGGCCAGGTCGGCCGATCCGGGCTCACCTTGGGCCATTGGCTCACCTGAGGGCGGCCATGACGCCATCGACCCTGGGCTCGGCACGTTCGCCGACTTCGACGCGTTCGTCGCCAGGGTCCGCGAGCTCGGCATGGAGGTCGCCATGGACCTCGCGCTGCAAGCCTCGCCCGACCACCCGTGGGTCACCAAGCACCCGGAGTGGTTCACGACCAGGGCCGACGGGTCGATTGCCTACGCCGAGAATCCGCCCAAGAAGTACCAGGACATCTATCCGCTGAACTTCGACAACGACCCTGAGGGCATTTACGCCGAGGCGCGCAGGCTGGTCAGGCACTGGATGGATCACGGGGTGAGGATCTTCCGGGTGGACAACCCGCACACTAAACCGCTGCCGTTCTGGCAGCGGCTGCTGGCCGACATCGCGCAGACCGATCCGGATGTCCTGTTCCTGGCCGAGGCGTTCACCAGGCCCGCGATGATGCACACCCTCGCCAAAATCGGCTTTCATCAGTCTTATACGTACTTCACCTGGCGTAATACCGCTGCGGAGCTGACCGAATACCTGCAAGAGCTGTCGGGCCCGGCGGCGGCGTACATGCGGCCCAACTTCTTCGTCAACACACCTGACATCCTGTCCCAGTACCTGCAGCACGCCGGACCGAGCGCGTTCCGGGTCAGAGCGGTCCTTGCGGCAATGCTGACGCCTTCCTGGGG
>JASHUE010000155.1:0-4468 GCA_030040195.1 Streptosporangiaceae bacterium
TGACAAGCAAGCTCCTTGTAGTTTACAATTCACGCGTAAGCTATATTGAATTGAACAATTATTAAGCGCGCGCTACAGAATGTAGCGCGTTTTTTCGTGCCCGGGTAATTCGGCTACCCGAGGCGTCAGCCAACTCGCTCGTCAGTGCCGCGCGGGCCGAAAGATGCTCCCGCCGAGGGGACGTCAGGGTCCCAGTCAAACACGACGGCGTTGTCCTCATCGCCGATCAGCACCTCGGCCCCTGTGGTCGCACCGGCCTCGGCCAGGGCCCGCTCGATGCCGAGCTTTGCCAGCCGATCGGCTAGATATCCCACCGCCTCGTCGTTGCTGAAGTCGGTCTGCAGAATCCACCGCCGGGGCTTGTCGCCGCGCACGACGAACGTGTTCTCCCCAGTGGGGACGACTTCGAAGGCCGGACCCGCCACTGGCTCAGGCCTCAGAACCAGGCGAGTTGGCTCCGGCCGCGGCGCGGCTGCCCTCGTGGCTGCGATGACCGAGCCCAGGGTAAACGCGAGGTCGCGGACGCCCTCGGTGGTCGCGGCGGACACCCGGTGCACCGCCAGCCCGCGGGCCTCGAGCTCAGGTTCTACCAGGTCGGCGACTTCCCTGGCAGCGGGCACGTCGATCTTGTTGAGCGCGACGATCCGCGGCCTATCCATCATCTGCGCGCCGGTGAGCTCCTGATAGGCCACAAGCTCGGCCTCGACGGCATCCAGGTCGCTGACCGGGTCTCGGCCTGGCTCCTCGGTAGCGCAATCCAGCACGTGCACCAGCACCGAGCAGCGCTCCACGTGCCGGAGAAAGTCCAGGCCCAGGCCCTTGCCGACGCTGGCACCAGGAATGAGGCCAGGCACGTCGGCCGCGACAAACTGAACGTCGCCTGCCTCCACCACGCCGAGATTCGGCGTGAGTGTGGTGAAGGGGTAATTGGCTATCTTCGGCCGGGCCGCCGACATCGCCGCGATCAGCGAGGACTTACCCGCATTCGGGAACCCGACCAGGCCAGCGTCGGCAATGGTCTTGAGCTCCAGGATGAGCTCAAGCTCGGCTCCCGGCTCACCGCGCAGCGCGAATCCGGGCGCCTTGCGCTTGAGCGTCGCAAGCGCCGCGTTCCCGAGGCCGCCGCGACCGCCCTCGGCCGCGATGTACCGGGTCCCGGTGCCGGTCAGGTCGGCTAGCTCGCGGCCGTCGGTCGTCTTGACGACCGTACCGTCGGGCACTCGCAGCACGATGTCCTCGCCGTCGGCGCCGTTGCGATGTGATCCAGCGCCTTGCTTGCCGTCCCCGGCCTTGCGGACCGGCCGACGGTGGAAGTCCAGGAGAGTGGCAATGCCGGGATCGACCTCGATGATGACGTCGCCGCCGCGGCCGCCGTTGCCCCCGTTGGGCCCGCCGAGCGGCTTGTACTTCTCCCGGTGCACGGAGGCGCAACCGTTGCCTCCGTTGCCGGCGCGCACACGCACCTCGGCTTGATCCGCGAACTCCGCCACGGCTCTACCCCTTCCGGGTCCCACCGATGTCACCGCGGCCGACGAGGCCACCGAGGGATCCGTGGTTCTCAAGACTTCCGGCCGCCACACTCCGCCGGGTAGCGGCAGAGGGCGGACCGCAGGCGGTCCGCCCTCTGATGGCCTGCATGGACCCGCTCGCCTGGTATACCCAGCCGAGGATGTCGCAGTACTAGCTAGCCTGCGCGGTGGCCCGCTCGTCCTCGGCCAGCACGCTGACGGCACGCCGCCCGCGCCGCCTGCCGAACTCGACCTTGCCTGCCACCAGGGCGAACAGAGTGTCGTCACCGCCACGACCGACGCCCACGCCAGGGTGGAAGTGGGTGCCGTGCTGGCGCACGATGATCTCGCCGGCATTGACAAGCTGGCCGCCGAACCGCTTGACGCCGAGCCGTTGTGCGTTTGAGTCCCGGCCGTTCCGGCTGGAGGACGCGCCTTTCTTATGTGCCATCTCAGCCCTTCTTCCTTGAGCTGGCGCTGGCCTTGGCGGCGGTAGCCCCTCCGGCTGAGATGCCGGTGACGCGCACCTGTGTATACCTCTGCCTGTGGCCCATTCGGCGCCGGTAGCCGGTCTTGTTCTTGAAATGGATCATATTGATCTTGGGGCCGCTCGCGGCGCCCACGATCTCGGCGGTGATCCGGTAACCGCCAAGCTCCGCAGGATCGCTGATGACCTTGCCGTCGTCGACGACCAGCACGGCCGGGAGCGTGATAGTGGAGCCAACGTCACCAGACAGCTTGTCGACGGTCAGGACGTCGTCAACCGACGCCTTCTCCTGCCTGCCGCCGCAGCGCACGATCGCGTACACCGAGAGTTCTCTCCTCTTTGTGCTCGCCTGCCGCGGTCATTCGCGGCAACCCTCAGCCGGGTCGGAGGCGGGCCTACCTGACGTTGCGCACCGAGAACCCAGGCACGAGGCCTGCTGGGCTTAATGCGCCGACCACAAAGCGTATCAGACTGAGCGGGGCCTCAACGGCCCGCGGAGTCGCCTGCTTGGTCACCGGAATCGTCGCTAATAGCCGGATCTGCCGGTATATCCGCGTCAGCCACCGCCACCGAGCCAGCCTGACCGTCGGGTCCTGGCTCGTCTTGACCCGCGGTCACGCGATGGCCGGAGCGCCCGGAGCGGCCGGCGCGGCCGGACCGCGACCTGGAGCTCGGCGGCTTGGCCGCCGACTGGTCGTCCGTCGACTCGGGCGCTTCCTCCGCGCTCGCCGAGGGCTCCGCGCCGCCCCTGCCGTTAGCGCCGCGGGCGTCGTTGGCGGTTCCCCTGCCCTGACCGCCCCTGGCCGAGGTGCTCTTGCCGCCACGCGCGGCCCCGTTCTTGGCCGGGACGTGGTCCTTGCCGGGGCCATTCTCACCCCGGCTGCGTGCAGGGACATGATCAACCGGCTCCATCGAGATGATCACACCGCGGCCGTTGCAGTGCTCACAGGGCACGGAGAAGGCCTCGAGCAGGCCCGATCCCACCCGCTTGCGGGTCATCTGGACCAGGCCAAGCGACGTGACCTCCGCCACCTGGTGCTTCGTGCGGTCCCTGGCCAGGCACTCGAGCAGGCGCCGCAGGACCAGCTCGCGGTTGCTCTCCAGCACCATGTCGATGAAGTCGATGACGATGATGCCGCCGAGGTCGCGCAGCCGGAGTTGGCGGACGATCTCCTCGGCCGCCTCCAGGTTGTTGCGGGTGACCGTCTGCTCGAGGTTGCCGCCCTGGCCGGTGAACTTACCGGTGTTCACGTCGATGATGTTCATGGCCTCGGTGTGGTCGATCACCAGCGATCCGCCGCTGGGCAGCCATACCTTGCGCTCCAGTGCCTTGGCGAGCTGCTCGTCGATCCGGTAGGCCGCGAACACGTCATTGTCGCCGTCCCAGCGCTGCATCCGGTCGGCCAGATGCGGGGCCACGTAGCGAACGTACTCGTCTACCAGGTCCCACTCGGTGTCGCTGGCAATCACGAGGTTCTTGAAGTCCTCATTGAAGATGTCCCTGACTACTCGCAGCGTCAGGTCCGGCTCGCTGTAGAGCAGGTCGGGCGCGGTGGCCGTCTTGGCCTTCCTCTCGATCGCCTCCCACTGAGCGGACAGTCTGGCCACGTCCCTGGACAGCTCTTCCTCCGAGGCTCCCTCGGCCGCGGTCCGCACGATCACCCCGGCGTTCTCGGGCATGACCTGCTTGAGGATCTGCTTGAGCCGGCTCCGCTCGGTGTCGGGCAGCTTGCGGCTGATCCCGGTCATGCTCGCGCCAGGGACGTACACCAGGTACCGGCCGGGCAGGCTCACCTGACTCGTCAGCCGGGCGCCCTTATGCCCGATGGGATCCTTGGTTACCTGCACCAGGATCGACTGACCTGACTTCAGCGCCGATTCGATCCGCTTGGACTCGCCCTCGAGGCCGCTGGCGTCGAAGTTGACCTCGCCCGCATACAGGACGGCATTCCGTCCCTTGCCGATGTCGACGAACGCGGCCTCCATGGAGGGCAGCACGTTCTGGACCTTGCCCAGGTAGACGTTGCCGACGTAGGACTGATGGCTGGCCTTGTCCACGTAGTGCTCGACCAGCACGCCGTCTTCGAGCACCGCGATCTGGGTCCGGTCAGCGTGCTGGCGCACAACCATGACCCGCTCGACGGCCTCGCGCCTGGCCAGGAACTCGGACTCGGTGATGATCGGCGGGCGCCGGCGGCCCGACTCGCGGCCCTCACGGCGACGCTGACGCTTAGCCTCCAGCCTGGTCGAGCCCTTGACCGCGCGCACATCGCTCTCGGTGGCCGCACGGGGCGAGCGAACGTGCACGACGGTGTTCGGAGGGTCATCGGCAGAGACGTCGGCGGCCTGGCCGTCGGCCTCGCCGGCCGAGCCACTGCGCCGGCGGCGCCGGCGGCGCCGGCCGGAGGCGGTCTCCTCGCCTCCCTCGCCGACTGGCTCGGCTTCCTCAGGCTCGGCCGCCTCCGTCGGCTCC
>JASHUE010000156.1:0-3324 GCA_030040195.1 Streptosporangiaceae bacterium
GCGACGGCCGGCAGGCGCCGGTCCTAGAGCGTGGTCAGGATCTGCGGGCCGCTGGCGGTGATGGCGACCGTGTGCTCGACGTGGGCTGCCCGGCTGCCGTCGCCGCTACGCAGCGTCCAGCCGTCGTCGTCGATGCGATAGCTGTCGTGGCCGCCGACCATAAACCATGGCTCGATCGCAATCACCAGGCCGGGCTCGAGCTTCAAGCCGCGCCCGGCCTTGCCGTCATTGGGCACCGACGGTGACTCGTGCATCGTGTGGCCAACGCCGTGCCCGCCAAAGTCGGTATGCAGCCCGTAACCGGCGGCCCGGGCCACCCGGCCGATCGCCGCGGACACGTCACCGAGCCTGCCGCCCGGCTTGGCCGCTGCTATCCCGGCCGCCAGCGCCCGCTCTGCGGTCTCGATCAGCCGCAGGTCCGCCGGGCGCGGCGTGCCGACCGTGAACGAGATGGCTGAGTCGCCGGTCCAGCCGTGCAAGGTGGCGCCAAAGTCGATGCTGACTAGGTCCCCGTCGGCCAGCCGGTACGGCCCGGGGATGCCGTGCAGCGCGACGTCATTCACCGAGGAGCAGATCACGCCGGGAAATGGCGAGTGCGCGAAGCTCGGCTGATAGCCGAGAAACGGTGAGGTCGCGCCGTTCTCGACCAGAACGTCTCGGGCCAGCTGATCGAGTTCTGTCAGGCTTATGCCGACGGCTGCGTGCTTGCGGATCTCCTGCAGGGCGGTCGCCACGACCCGGCCAGCCGGCCGCATCGCCTCGATCTCGGCTGGTGTCTTTAGCTCTACCACCGCTCCATCGTGGCATTCCCGCGCCGCGGACGACGCAGCGGCTGGCCCGGATCTCGCGCCCAGCGTCGCGGCTCGGGGGTTCCGGGCGTTGGTGCAAGTTAACCTGGAATTCGGTTCATGACTGTTTGTCGTCGTCAGGAGCTCGCCATGACCGCTGCCGCCGAACCCCAGCACGTCACGTTCGTGATCATCGGTTCCGGGTTCTCCGGCCTGGGCGCCGCGATCCGGCTGCAGCAGGCAGGCCACCGCGACATGATCATCCTGGAGCGGGCCGATGACGTCGGCGGGACCTGGCGCGACAACACCTACCCCGGCTGCCGTTGTGACGTGGAGTCGAACCTGTACTCGTACTCTTTCGCGCTGAAACCTGACTGGTCGGAGAGCTATCCCTCCCAGCCAGAGCTCTGGGAGTACCTGCGGCAGATTGCGGCCAGGCACGGGCTGGAGAGGTACCTGCGGTTCGGCCAGGAGGTGACGGCCGCCCGCTGGGATGACGAAACCGGCCGCTGGCTGATCAGCACGACCAAGGGCCAGCTAACGGCCCGCTACCTGATCGCCGGGGTCGGTGCGCTGGCCGAGCCGTCGCTGCCTGACATTCCCGGGATAGAGACGTTCGCCGGCACGATCATGCACTCGGCGCGGTGGGACGGTGACTGGCGGCCGGAGGGCCGGCGCGTGGCCGTCGTGGGGACGGGGGCCTCGGCGATCCAGATCGTGCCGTCGATCCAGCCCGAGGTCGAGCACCTGACGCTCTTCCAGCGAACCGCTCCCTTCGTGGTGCCGCACAACAACCACCCGGTGAAGCAGCGCACGAAGGTCCTGTACCGGGCGCTGCCGTCGGCACAGCGAGCTAACCGCGCGGCGGTTTACTGGATACGTGAGCTGCTGGCCTTCGGGTTCGTGCAGAATCCGAAGATCCTCAAGCGGGCCGAAGCGGTGTGGCGCAGACATATGTACAGCGCGGTCACCGACGAGGAGATGCGGTCGCAGCTGACGCCGACGTACAACCTGGGCTGCAAGCGCGTGCTGCCCTCGAATGACTTTTACCCCGCGATCGTCCGGCCGAATGTCAGCCTGGTCACCGAGAAGATCATCGAGTTCCGCGCCGACGGTGTGGTGACCGCCGACGGCATCGAGCACAATGTCGACACGGTGATCCTCGCGACCGGATTCCACGTGACCGACAACCCGATGTTCACAAAGCTGGCCGGTCGTGGCGGCCGCACGCTCGCCGAGGCATTCGGGCAGACCTACCTCGGCACCGTCGCGCCGGGCTTCCCCAACTTTTTCCAGCTCACCGGCGCCAACACCGGCCTCGGGCACTCGTCGATGCTGTTGATGATCGAGAGCCAGCTGAACTTCATCGTCGATGCGATCGAGCAGGTCCAGGCCGCGGGAGGCGGCTCGTTCGAGGTTCGCCCCGACGTGGCTGCCGCCTACAACGCGAGACTGCAGCGCAAGCTGCCGAAGACGGTCTGGGGCTCGGGTTGCTCCAGCTGGTACCTCGACAGCCAGGGACGCAACCTCACGCTCTGGCCCGGTTTCACCTTCTCCTTCCGCCGGCGCACACGCCGCTTCAAGCCCGCTGAGTTCACGATCGGCTAGCCGTCGGCCGCTAGGCTGTCCGAACGTGGATGTTCGCTCCCTTGGCTACCGCACGGATTTGATGATCAGGAAACTTGAGGGCAGCCGAGTCACCGATCGCGGTGATCATCTGGTGATCCGCACGCCGGCTAACCCTGACTACTGGTGGGGCAACTTTCTCTTGCTCGCGAACCCTCCGCCCGTCGGGGAGGCGGCGAAGTGGATCGCGGCCTTCGCTGCCGAGTTCCCCGAGGCCCGGCACGTCGCCCTGGGCGTCGACGTGACCGAGGCGGGAATCGTCGACGAGGCCGAACTGGTCGCCGATGGTTTCGGCGTTGACCGGTCATCGGTCCTGACGGCCCGGAGCGTCAGCGAGCCGCCGCGCCCGAACGAGGCCGCGACCTATCGCGAGCTGTCCGGAGACGAGGACTGGCGGCGGGCGGCCGATCTTCGGGCCGTCGTCACCGCCGGTACTCCCGGCGCCGACCCGCGGTTTCTGGCGGCCAGGATCGCGGCCGAGCGGTCGCTCACCGAGGCCGGCCACGGAGCCTGGTTCGGCGCCTTCCTGGGCGGGAAGCTGGTGGCCCAACTCGGCCTGATTACCGACGGGTCGGGTATCGCCAGGTACCAGAACGTCGAGTCCCACCCGGACGTGCGGCGAAAAGGGCTGGCGGGGACCCTGGTCTGGCAGGCGGGCATGCGCGGTCTGGACGCGGGCGCGGACACCCTTGTGATGGTCGCCGATCCGGATGACATCGCAATCGGGATCTACCGCTCGGTCGGCTTCGCCGACGCCGAGACGCAGATCGGGTTCACGCGCCAGCCATGAGCGCACAGCCGTGAGCCTGCGCCAGCGACCCCGCCTGAGCGTGCGCGATGCGCAGGACGCTGACCTGGCGGGCATAGCAGCCGTCGCCGCCGGAACCGGCCAGCACGAGGATTGGGGTGG
>JASHUE010000157.1:0-9403 GCA_030040195.1 Streptosporangiaceae bacterium
AGCGCGCGCGGCCGCACGAGGTGGGAGAGGCTGCGCTTGAAGTCCTGCCGGGCTCCGACGACGCCGAACGCGCGCTGGAGTCCTGGGCCGTCGCCGACGCGCTCGGCGAACTGCGGCCCGAGCACCGGAGCGTGCTGCTGGAGACGTACTACCGGGGCAAGTCCGTGGCCGAGGCGGCATCCGCCCTCGGCATACCGGCTGGAACAGTAAAATCTAGGACCTTTTATGCACTCCGTGCCCTTCGACTGGCACTGGAGGAACGGGGGCTAGCGCCATGAGCGTTACAGGTGCCGGTGGCCCCGCGTGCCGGGATATGCGACTGCTGCTCGGCGTGTACGTGGTGGGTGCCATCGATCCGGCGGAGCGGGCACTGGTGGACGAGCATTTGAGCGAGTGCCCGGCGTGCCGCGATGAGCTGGCTGGCCTGGCCGGGCTGCCCGCGCTGCTCAGCCACGTCCCCGAGGCCGACGTTGCCAGGCTTGGCGCGAACGTCGTCAGCCTGCCGGACCAGGCGGAACCGTCGCCGGAACTGCTGAGCTCGCTGCTTGATCACGTTGCCGCGCGGCGGAGGTCGCGGAGGTGGCGTGGCATCGCGGCCGCGGCGGCCGCGGCTGTTATCGCGGTGGGCGGCACTGCCACGGTGATGGAACTGACCGGCCACGGAAGCGGCCACCAGCCCGCGGTCGACGTTGCCACCGGAGTGAATACCGCGGCGCATATCACGGCGCGCGTCGACTACTCCATGGCTCCCTGGGGGACCGCGATGCGGGTGGAGGTGACCGGCATCAAGGCCGGTACCGCGTGCCGCTTCTGGGTGATTACCGGGACCGGGCGATCGTTCGCGGGCGCGTGGACGGTGGCCCAGGCCGGGTACGCCAGCCCGTGGTACTCGGCTTCCTCCAGGGTTGCCCCGGGCGCCATCCACGCGTTCCAGATCACCACGGCAGGTAATTCGCTGGTCACAATCCCGGTCACCAGCTGAGCCGGGAATGCGGACGAGTCGCACGGCGCTAGTACCCGCGTGACGCCCGGACTGATAGCCCTGATCGCAGCGCTGGCGTTCGCGCTGGCAGGTGGCCTGCTATGGCGGCGCGCCAACGGCCGGATGCGCGACGTCGGCCGGCCTGACGGCGGGCAAGGACTGGGGGAGGACGCCGAGGCGCCGGTGGCTGACGTCCTTGCCCCGGTCGTGCCTGAGGGCCGACTGACCAGCGCCGAGCTGGGACGGTCATTGGGGCAGCGGGCCACGCTTGTGCAGTTCTCCTCCGCCTTCTGCGCCCCGTGCCGCGCCACCCGGCGGGTACTGACCGACGTGGCGAGCATGGTCGATGGGGTCGAGTACATCGAAGTGGACGCGGAGGCGCGGCTCGACCTTGTTCGTCGCCTGAACGTCTTGCGGACCCCGACCGTGCTGGTGACCGACGCCGAAGGCCGGATCGTGAAACGGGCATCCGGCCAGCCGCGCAAGCCCGACGTGATCGCGGCCGTCGGCGCGGCGGCCGGTGTCGGTAATCCCGCATACCTGATCGGGAATGAAGGTAGTGACAGCGGCGCCGGGCCCGCATAGCATCTGCTGCGTGCCCGCATGCAATCGCGCAGATAGCCGCGGCCCTTGGCCAGAACTGGGGCTGACCAAGCGCCGCGCCATTGATTTCTGCCGCGTCGGGACCTCTCTCTGTCCGGTCACGCTAGCGCGCGGCGTCCGGCCCTAGCGGCTGCCCGCCCAGCCGGGACGGGCAAAGTACGCCGCCCGGGCGGGCTGGACAGCACTGCCGACCCGCCAATGCCGGGAAGACGTGCAGCGAGATGCTGGATCGCACCCGAGGTCAGGCCGAACGAGCTAAGGAGCCGGTGGATGGAGATCGATCCGAGGGGGCCCCGTTTCGGTGCCCTCCTGACGATGGTGGTATTCGCCATCGTCTTGCTCACCAGCAACGTCTGGCTGCTGACAGCGCAGGCGGTTGTGTTCGCCCTCAGCGCGCTGTTCGGCCTGCGCTACTCGCCCTACGGCCTGGTGTACCGCTGGCTGATCCGGCCCCGGCTCGGCCCGCCCAAGGAACTCGAGGCTGAGGCCCCGCCCCGGTTCGCCCAGGCGGTGGGGCTGGTGATCAGCCTGATCGGGATCGCCGGCTACGCGGCCCACGTTCAGCCGCTTGGCATGGCGGCCGCGGCCGCTGGCCTGCTGGCGGCCGTCCTGAACGGCGTGTTCGGGCTGTGCCTCGGCTGCGAGATGTACCTGGCGATCCGACGTACCTGGCCGGGCCTGGCAGGGGCCGGCCGCAACTGAAACCCGCTCGAAATCCCCGCGAAGCGAACCCAGAGGAGGACATGCTGATGAGCCGTTCCGACGTCCTGGTGGACGCCGACTGGGTGCAGGCCCATCACGGCGATCCAGGCATCGTGCTGGTCGAGGTCGACGAGGACACCAGTGCTTACGACAAGGGGCACATCCGTGACGCCGTCAAGATCGACTGGAAGAAGGACCTGCAGGACCCGGTACGCCGCGACTTCGTGGACCGGGCCGGGTTCGAGGCCCTGCTGTCCGAGCGCGGGATCGCAGGCGACGACACCGTCGTCCTGTACGGCGGCAACAACAACTGGTTCGCCGCGTACGCGTACTGGTACTTCAAGCTGTACGGGCACGACAAGGTGAAGCTGCTCGACGGCGGCAGGAAGAAGTGGGAACTGGACTCGCGCGAGCTGGTCACAGAGGTGCCAGCCCGCCCTGCCACCCACTACACCGCCAAGGACCAGGACTCCTCGATCCGGGCGTTCCGCGACGAGGTCGTGGCCGCGATCGGCAACGAGAACTTGATCGACGTGCGCTCACCCGATGAGTTCGCCGGCCGGCTCCTAGCGCCCGCGCATCTCCCGCAGGAGCAGGCGCAGCGCGGCGGCCACGTGCCGACCGCGCGGAATGTGCCGTGGTCCAAGGCGGCCGAGGAGGACGGCACGTTCAAGTCAGACGACGCCCTCCGGGCCCTGTACGCCGACGCCGGCGTGGACTTCGGCCGCGACACAATCGCGTACTGCCGGATTGGCGAGCGGTCCGCGCACACCTGGTTCGTCTTCCACGAACTGCTCGGCCACCCCAACGTGAAGAACTACGACGGATCGTGGACCGAGTACGGCTCGCTGGTTGGCGTTCCGATCGAGCTGGGTGACGGATCATGACCGACGCGACCCAGGGCGCGCAGGCAGCAGCCGACGGCTGCGGGGCACCTGCGGACGCGTCCAGGGTGACGTCGGCGGGAAACCAGGCGGTCGTGCAGGGCACCGTCACCCGAGATGGCGCGCCGGTGTCGGTGGGCTATGCGCGGCTGCTCAACTCCGGCGGCGAGTTCGTGGCCGAGGTGCCGCTGGCTGCCGACGGCGGGTTTCAGTTCTTCGCCGCGCCGGGAGACTGGACGCTGCGGGTGCTCGCCCCCGGCGGGATCAGGGCCGAGCGCGGCGTCAGCGCCGCCATCGGCAAGATCAGCAAGGTGGAGGTGGCCGTCTAGGCCCGTCGCGTCGCAAACGCACAGAGTGGCGTAGCTTCCCGTCGGCTCGGGCTCGGGCCGCCGGGTTGTGAGCTGCGCCACTCTGTCGTTGTTCCTGCTTTATCGTCGGTAGTTGCCGTACCAGACATGTCTAGTTCAACGTTCGTTCACCTCTGCTGCCTAGAACTGAGGAGCGTACTTCCGGTCCGGGGGACGAGGACCAGAACCGTCAGAACTAAGGCGACCCATCATGTCGATTGAGCTCGATCCAGCCGACCCAGCAAAGGCACAGGGTGCGGCTGCCGCCTCGACCGCTCAGCAAGCAACTCAGGTACAAGCAGCTCAGGTATCCGCTGATGGCTCGCCTGTGCTCCGCGCTGTCGACCTCACCCTGAGCTTCGGCAGCCGTGCGATCTTGTCGGACGTCAGCGTCGACATCAAGCGGGGTGCCGTGACGGCGCTCATCGGCCCGACCGGCTCAGGCAAGACCACGCTGCTGCGCACGTTCAACCGGATGAACGACAAGGTCACCGGGTACCGCCACGACGGCGACGTCCTGCTCGATGATCGGAGCATCTGGCACTCGAGCGTTGACTTGATGACGCTGCGGCGCAAGGTCGGCATGCTGTTCCAGCGGCCGAACCCGTTCCCGATGTCGATCATCGAGAACGTGATCGCCGGGGCCAAGGCGCACAAGCTGGTCACCAGGAGCGGGCTACACGCGGTCGCGGAGGAGCACCTCACGGCGGTCGGACTGTGGCATGCGGTAAAGGACAGGCTCAAGGACTCGCCGTTCCGGCTGTCCGGCGGTCAGCAGCAGTTGCTGTGCCTGGCCAGGGCGCTGGCGATCCGGCCCAACGTCCTGCTGCTTGACGAGCCGACCTCGTCGCTCGACCCGAACGCGACCGAGTCGATCGAGGAACTGGTGCGCACGCTCGTGCCGGACATCAGCGTCGTCATCGTGACGCACAACATGGCCCAGGCGCGCCGGATAGCCGACGACACCATCTTCCTCAACCAGGGCCGGATGGTGGAGTACGGAACCACGGAACAGATCTTCGAGCATCCGTCAGAAGACGAGACGGCCCGCTACGTGGGCGGTCGATTCGGCTGACACAAGACCACCCGTGCGGGAGGACGGTGCTCCGCCCGCACGGGGCAGTAGCCGCGCGCCAGCGCGGACAACCGTCGCACGCATCCGCGTGCGAGTCCTGTAACGCACGCGTAAGCGTGCAGATGTAAAGGAGTATTCCCCGGTGGCCAAGAATTTCCGCTTGGTGTTCACAGCGGCCGCCCTTGTCCCGCTTACCGTTCTCGCCGCCGCATGCGGCTCAAGTACGCCGTCGAGCAGCTCAAGCTCGCCGCCTACCAGCAGCGCGGCCACCAGCGGTAAGATCACCGAGACGGGCAGTACGCTTCTCTTTCCTCTCTTCGGTTACTGGCAGTCCGGCTACAAGTCGGTCGCTCCTAGCGTCTCGATGACGCTGGGCGCTACCGGCTCGGGCACGGGCATAGCGGACGCCGCCAGCGGGCTGGTCAACATCGGAGCCTCGGACGCCTACCTGTCCAGCTCGGACATGGCTCAGTACCCAGGGCTCGAGGACATCCCGCTGACCGTCGCCGCCCTCATGGTCAACTACAACGTGCCTGGCATCAGCAAGCCGCTGAACCTCAATGGCACCGTGCTGGCTGAGATCTACACCGGCAAGATCACGTCATGGAACGACGCCGCGATCAAGGCGCTCAACCCTGGCGTCAGCCTGCCGAGCCTTCCGATCGTGACCCTGCACCGCGCCGACAGTTCGGGCAGCACCTTCCTGTTCACGTCCTACCTGGACGCCCAGGACCCCAGCGCCTGGCCGTCGACCAACATCGGCACCACGATCACGTGGCCGAAGGTCAGCGGCCAGCTTGCCGAGACCGGCAGCGGCGGCATGGTCAGCGGCTGCAAGGCCACTAAGGGCTGCATCGCCTACGTCGGCATCAGCTACCTGGCCAAGACGTCGGCGGCCGGCCTCGGGGAGGCGGCGCTGGCCAACAAGGCGGGCAAGTACACCCAGCCCAACTCCAGCACGATCGCCGCGGCCCTGAGCTCGTTCGGCGCACCGCCGTCCGACGGCGCGATGTCGCTGATCAACACCAGCGCCGCCGGCGGCTACCCGATCATCAATTACGAGTACGGCATCGTGAAGACGACTCAGCCGAACGCGACCGACGCCAGCCTGATCAAGGCGTTCCTGAACTGGGTGGTCACGACCGGCAACACGTCCACCTACCTGTCGAAGGTCGGCTTCCAGCCGCTTCCTTCCGCAGCGCTGAGCATCGCTAAGAGCCAGATCAGCGCCATCTCCGGATGATCCTGTGACAGCCTCTGTGCCCACTGCTCAGCCGGAAGGGGGGACGGCTTCCCCGTCCCCCCGCCGGCTGGGCGGCGCCGTGATGGCCCGCTTCTCCAACGCCTCGCCGATCCGCTGGCTCGGCCTCGGCGGCGCGGTCGTCCCGTTGCTGATGCTCCTGTTCGTCCTGGTCACGCTGATCATCAAGGCGATCCCGGCGCTCGAGTACAGCGGCTTGAAGATGTTCACCGGCACCACATGGAACTTCGGCGCCCAGTACGGAACGCCGGTTAAGAGCTATGGCTTGCTGCACGACCCCGGCGAGGAGTTCGGCGCCCTGCCGGAGATCCTCGGCACCCTCGCCACCTCGGCCATCGCGCTGATCATCGCGGTGCCGGTGTCGATCGGGGCTGCCCTGGTGATCGTGGAGCGGCTGCCGCGGCGGCTGGCCAACTGGTTCGGGATCTTCCTCGAGCTGCTGGCGGGCGTGCCGAGCGTCATTGTGGGTCTGTGGGGCGTGCTTACGTTCGGTCCCTTCATTGCGCACGACGTAGCCCCGTTCATCGCGGACAACGCCCCGAGCTGGCTGCCCTTCCTCAAGGGGAACACCGGCCACGGCCAGGGCCTGCTGATCTCCGGCCTGGTGCTCGCGGTCATGGTGATCCCGATCATTGCCGCCACCGCGCGCGACCTGATCCGCAGCGTGCCGATCCTGCCGCGCGAGGGCGCGATGGCGCTTGGCATGTCGGACTTCCAGACCGCGAGAAAGGTCACGCTGCCCTGGGTCGGCGCCGGGCTCGTCGGTGCCGTCGTGCTCGGCCTGGGCCGTGCCCTGGGCGAGACCATCGCTGTCGCCATGGTCTGCGGCGTCGCGCTGGGCAGCCTGCCGACGAATCTCTACGCGGACATGATCACGATCGCGGCGAACCTGGTCCAGAACATCGATACGGCGATTCTCGACAAGATGGACATCAGCGCATTCGCGGCGCTCGCGCTCATCTTGCTCACCATCACCCTGATCGCGAACATTGTCGCCCGGCTGCTGGTCCGCCGGGTCTCCGGAACCGCACTGCCGGTCGGCAGGGGGCTGTAAGCCATGACAAATCCTCCAGCGACGACGCCCGCACCGCTGGGTGGTGCTGGCTCCAGCGGTGCCGGGGCCGTGCACTCAGGCCGCGGTGGCGCCGGGACCTCCGCATGGCCGGCCTTGCCGGTCGGCAGGAAGATCAGCAACGTGGTCTTCTGGGTTCTGTGCTTCCTTGCCCTGGCCGCCATCGTCGTCCCGACCCTATGGCTGGTCGGCGGCATCCTGGTCCGTGCCATTCCTCACTTCTCGTTCAGCGTGATCACGACCGATGGCTACGGAGCCGCGCAGGGCGGCCTGGAGAACGCCATCCTGGGCACGCTGTACATCACCGTCGGCGTGCTCCTGGTCAGCGGCACGATCAGCATCCTGACCGGCCTGTACCTGGCCGAGTTCGCGAGCAAGGGCCGCACGAGGAGCGTCCTGCGAGGCGCCTACGAGGTGCTGGCCGGCATCCCGTCGATCGTGCTCGGCCTCGTCGGCTACCTCGCGCTCGTCATCGGCCTGCACTGGGGCTTCGGCCTGCTGCCGGCGATCCTCGTGTTGTCAGTGATCACCGTCCCCTACATCACGAAGGCGACGGAGACATCGCTGTCCCAGGTACCGGTCTCTTACCGCGAGGGCGCGGAGGCGCTCGGGCTCCGGCAAGGATGGACGCTGCGCCGGGTCGTGTTCAAGTCCGCGATCCCGGGCATCGTCACCGGCCTGCTCGTGGCTATCGCGATCTCCGTGGGCGAGACGGCACCGCTGCTGCTGACGGCGGGCTGGAATACGTCCAACCCGTCGCTGGCGATGACGCACGCGCCCGTCGGCTTCCTGACGTACGCCATCTTCAACTTCTGGGACCTGGACACATCCACTTCGCTGACCCTGTCCTACGACGCCGCGCTCATCTTGCTTGTGTTCGTGCTGCTCCTCATCCTGCTCGGACGAGTGATCGTCGCGATCTCAAGGCGAAACGCGGAATGACCGGTGATGGACCCTGAGCGCGCCGACCTCTCGCTGGTCGCCGCGGGCGAGGCGACACCGGAGACGGGTACCGGCGCACGTGTGCCCCGCCCGGCCGCGGACGCCATTAGCTGGCCTGCCGGGGAGCAAAGACCAGGCGCACTGCGCGGGGTTGATAAGCAGGCACCACGGGCAGCGGTAACGGTGCTCGCGGACCGGCTGGCCGCCGCGCTCGTGCATCACGAGCCTGGCTGGCGGCTGCCCCGCCACTCTGCTCTCGCCCGGCGTTACAGCGTCAGCACCGCCGAGATCGACGCGGCGATTGAGGAACTCATCGGCCGACACCTGATCAGGCGCCTCGCCGACGGCCAGCTGTACCGGGCCAGCCCGGCCGAGTATCTCATCGGCCTGGAAGGAGTGCCCGGGCTGGTCTCGCACGTCGACGCGATGGGCGGCGAGTTCACCTGCCGGAGTCGTCAGGTCAGCTGGCGGCTGCCGCCCGAGGACATCGGCTGGGCGCTGCGAGTGACGGCGGCCGAGCCGGTCTGCGTTGTGCGCTTTCTGTGGGCGGCGAGTGGTGAGCCGGCCGCTTTCACCACCACCTACGTGCCTGCCGACATCGCGGGCCGGCCTGAGGGCAACTCCAGTCAGCCGCTGCCGACAGCGCTGAGCCTGCTCCAGCTGGACGGCGTCGCGGATGGGCTTGTTGCCGCCGCCGCCGGTCATCAGCCCGCCCACGCGGCGATGGTGGCCGGCGTGCCCACCGCTCTTCACATCGAGATGCAGGCGCCGCCTCCGTCGGTGGCGCGCAGCCTCCGGCTCTCGGCCGGCCAGCCCGCGATGATGGTCACGATCCGGTTCGATGATCGCGACATCGGCAGGCCGGTAGCGCTGACCACGGCGGTACTGCGAGCCGACCTGTTCCGGCTCGTGCTGCAGTCGCCTGAACCTCCGCTCCCCGCCAACCGGGCCGCCAGTATTGCCGGTTCGTGGACAGACGCCGCCGAGGACTGGGAACCTTGACCCGGTATGCACGCTCAGCCGGCCAGCAGGGCCGAGCGCTTCCCGCGGCGCTTACGCCCGCCTGACACGGCCCTTCGCTCCCGCGGCGCTGGTCGCGCTGCCCTCCGGTCGGCCGTTCAGGATGTCGCGGAGCCCGCGTCATGAGTGGCCTGTCGCGGCCGCCCGGCCTGGCTAGCCGGCCGCACCCGCCGCGCGGCCGGGTCCGCCGGGACGTGATCTACCTCGGCTGGCAACACACAGTGTCACGGCCGGAGCCGGGCCCGGTCCCGCTCGGTCCGCCTGAGGCGGAGGTATCGAAGGTCGACGCCGAACCCCGTGCGGCGCTCCGCCGTCAGGAGCGCGGCCCGATGCGGGCAGCCAGGCTCGGTAGTGCGGCCGGGGCCGCCGCCGCGGGCGCAGGCGTCGGATGCTGGCAGGGAGGCGTGCTGAAGCCCGCGCCGGCGCTGTTCGCTTTCCTGTGCGGTACTGGCCTGGCGGTCGCGTGCGCGAGAAGCCTGATCGCGCGCGAGCGAGCGCTGCGGGCACAGGTCAGG
>JASHUE010000158.1:0-3096 GCA_030040195.1 Streptosporangiaceae bacterium
GGGATGGCGCCGCCGGAACCTCCTGCCGCAGCACCGCTTGCTCCAGCCGACGTAACTCCTCACCTGGTTCGAGCCCGAGCTCGGTGACCAGGAGATCGCGGGCCCGCCGGTAGGCGGCCAACGCATCGGCCTGCCGCTCACCCCGGTACAGCGCCAGCACCAGCAGCCGCCACAACCGCTCCCGCAGCGGATAGTCCGCGACCAGGCCCTCCAGCTCCCCGGTCACTTCGGCATGCAGCCCCAGGCCAATGTCGGCCTCGATCCGGCCCTCTACCGCCGCCAGCCGCAACTCCTCCAGCCGCGCCGCCTCCCGCGCGAGCTGCTCCACGTCACACACATCGGCCAGTGCACAGCCCCGCCACAACTGCAGCGCCCGCCGGAACCGGTCTGCTGCAGCGGCCACCTCACCTGTGCCCAGTACGGCCTGCCCGGCAGCGGCCAGCCGCTCGAACCGGACCGCATCCACCACGTCGGGATCGACGTTCAGCACATAGCCGCCTCCGCGCGCCACCAGCGCGGCGTCCGGAGCCAGCAGCGGCCGCAGCCGCGATATATACGACCGCAGCGTCTTCGCCGCACCCGGCGGCGGGCTGCCCCGCCAGACCTCCTCCACCAGCTTGCCGACAGGCACCACCCGGCCGGCCCCCAGCACCAGCAATGCCAGCACCGCTCGTGGCCGCCGTCCGCCCAGCCCGACCTCACGGCCCAACCGGACCACCTGCACCGGGCCCAGCAGCCGCACCTCGAACGCCAAAGTTCCATCGGAAGCATGCCGGTCATCCGCGGACACCTAACAATGGTCCGCCTCCACCACTAGCTCCGGCAACACACCGACCTTGTCCTCAGACCCGCAAGAGCCAACCGCTCACGCGGGATCAGGGAACCCAGACGGTGAGAAGCTACCGCCTGACAGAGGCCATCCCGGCATCGGCGGTTTGTCTGGGTCACGTTCCTGCAAGGGCCGAGCAACGCCAACTGGAGAGCGTCCCTGCTCGGGTCCGCGCGGCGGATCGTAAGCCGGGTTACGCCGTGCCGCCTGCGCCAGCCAGGTGCTTCCCCTTGAGCAGCGACCACGCGCGCTGCAGCGAGACAATCAGCGTGACGAAAAGGATGATGGACAGGTTGATCAGCTGATCGCTGTCATGTGAATCAACTAGCAGCAGCACGCCGAGTCCGAGCTGAGCCGCGTACGCAAGCAACGTGATGGCTAGTACAGGCCGGTTTTTGCCAGCGTGCAGCCGACGCTGGAGCCTGACGATCGCGACGATGCCGATCACGGCCATGATCGCGGCGGGCTCGCCAATGTTGATCTTGGGGATGAGACCAAATATTGATACCACGAATGAGTTCACCAGGCCGGTGAACGCGGTGATCGCCAGCGCTTCGCCGCCCGGCATGGCATTCGGCCCGAAGATCGTGTCGTCTCGGACCGAGACAGCCACAAACAGCAGGCCGATGAGCGCCGCGGCGGCCGTGGCTGTCGCGGTGAGGTAGGCGTTGTACACGCTAGGCACCATGCGACCAGAAGCTGGCATGGGCAATCTGTGATGTCAACTAGGCAGGTGGCTGCGCTCGGAGAGCACAAGAAGCGGCAGTTCGCCGAGCGAGCCGAGGCCTGGCCGGATTGGGAAAACCACGGCCTCATGTTTCCGTCGCGGCGTGGCACCCCGGACGGAGCGATCTTGACCTGTGTCGCCGCCGCTCCCTGAAAGCTGCCGTGCGATCCCCGCGGGACATCATGCCTGTGAATTACGCTCGCGCTGCCGCTGCCAGACCAGGCTCCAGAAGCCCCCCGCACCGACCGACATGATGAGCCAAAGGCCAACGAACCAGGCCAACTGCCACGCATACGGGCTCGGATGGAACAAGATGACGTCTTCAATCAGGAAGATCCCGGCTGGGACGGCCAGCCACAATCCACCCACCATCAACGCCGACCGCCTGCGTGGCTGCCGCGCAAGCCAGCCCTTCATGCCGCTTGCCGGCAACGGCCGGGCTACCTGCCGGCGGAAACCGTACAAAGCCAGCAAAGCCATTCCGGCCCCAAAGGCCATCGAGACACCAAAGCCGACCAGGTCGCCCTGCCACGTCCCGGCATACTTCAGAACATCGGCGAAGAACCAAAGTCCCAGTGCCGCCGCCCAGAGCGCCAGTCCTCGACCGGCCGCAGTGCTAGGTCCGATCACGTTGACACTCCCCGTATTGGCTGGGAATCGGGCAGACCAAGCCAGGTGTAATTATCTCGCGGCCTCTGACCGCGGAGGTCAATGCTTGATCACGATCGACCTCGGGAGCCGTGCAGGATCGCCGGGAGCCGCCGACTCTGACAGAGCAAATGCGATCTCAGGGTCCCGGCCATCGACTGCACGCAGGTACCGGTGGAACGCAACGGGCGACGCGTGACCGAGGCTACGCATCAGATTCTTGACCGTCGCGCCGGGCAGCCACCACGAGAGCTCGCGCGGTTCTGGTGCCCGTGTGCGACCGGGTGCCCGCGCAGCATCCAAGTCTCGTTTGCATGGTGAGTAATCGGGCTCAGCGACGTTGAACGGCCGATATTTGATCACTGCGCAGCGTGGCCGCGTATTTCTTCCAGGGGCGCTCGAGAAGCAACGGGGTGAGCATCCGGAGCGGCGCTGGCACCGCGCGCATCATGTGGGCGCGGTCGGCATCGCTGAGCGGTTCGAGCATCATCCCGAAAGCGATCGGCCTTTTGGCCCAGGGGATCTCCGCAGCCGCGTGCTTATTCAGCGCGTCCCACTCCTCCTGGGTGACCGTCACCGCAGCGAGCGGGACGACCTTCTGCTCCTCGTCATCGAGGTGACGCTGAGCCGTCGCGTTGAGCTCGTCGAGCGATGCCGCTAGCGCTTCCCCGGTCTCGGCGGTTGCCTGCGCGCGCCAGGCTGCACACGCAGCTGAGACGGCATCTAGTGCTTTCTTGATCAGCTCGTGCTCGTGTTCGACCTCCTGCGTGATGAGCGCCTGATCCAGGGCGCGCTCAATCAGCTTCGGGTACAGCAGCTCGTCTTCGCCCTCGTGATGGATGTGCATCAACGTCAGACTGAAATCGATGTGATCAGCGAGGAAGACGACACG
>JASHUE010000012.1:0-2908 GCA_030040195.1 Streptosporangiaceae bacterium
CAGTACTCCTCGTAAGCAACCCCGTACCGCCGCCGCAGGGACGGCTGCTCGTACCAGTGCACGAACGCGGCGAAGCCAGCACCGACAGCGGCCGCGTAGGCCAGTAGCACCGGACGCGCCAGCAGCACCGCCTGCCCGACGATCGCTGTCAGCACGGCCAGGTACATCGGATTGCGCACGTAGCGGTAAAGCCCTCGACTGACCAGCTTGTCGGTAGGCGCCGGCGGCGCGGGGGTGCCGAGGCCGTCGACGACGAACTCGCCAAATGCGTAGAGCAGCACGGCGCAGCCGACCGTTATGAGGATCGTGCCGACCACGATCAGCACGGCCGGGCGGGTGGTCCCGCCGTGCCATCCGGTAATCAGCCAGGGCAGCAGGCCGACAACGGTTCCCGGCGCGATGACCAGGAAGACGGCCGCCCCGGCCGCGGCTCGCACCCTGCGCATTCCGCCTCCCGCTATCTAGCCCGCCGCCGCTGGCAATATCTTGTCCCTGATCGCGGCCCACCGCAGCGCGTCCCTGATGCCCTCGGCAATGGAGAACCTGGCCCGCCACCCGAGCACCTCGGCGGCGCGGTCGGACCTGGTGAATGCGCCCGCGGCGTCGCCGGGACGGCGCGGAGCCTCGATCGCGCCGACCGGCGTGTCCGACACGCTGTTGAACGCCGCGATCAGTTCCCTGACCGTGGTGCCGGTGCCGGTGCCGAGGTTGATGACGGCCGAGGTCCGGCGGGACAGCACGTGGTCGAACGCATCCAGCGCACGCAGATGCGCCTCGGCCAGGTCCCAGACGTGGACGTAGTCCCTGATGCCCGTGCCGTCCCTGGTCGGGTAGTCGGTCCCGGTGATCCGGAAGGGCTCTCCCGCTTCCATCGCCAGGATGAGCCGGCCGAGGGCATGGGTGGGCTCGCGCACCTGCAGCCCGGTCCGCAGCTTCGGGTCGGCGCCGATCGGGTTGAAGTAGCGCAGCGAGATCAGCTTGAGCGGCTCAGCCGCCGCGATGTCGGCGAACATCTGCTCGCACACCGCCTTGGTCCGCGCGTACGGACTCGTCGGCCCGATCGGTGAATCCTCGTCGACGCTCAGATCGGCGCCGGGCGAGTAGATCGCGGCCGAGGAACTGAAGAGCATGCGCTCGCACCGGTTGCGCAGCAGGTGCTCGACCATCTCCAGGCTCTTGGCCACGTTGGCGCGGTAGTAGCCCACCGGGTCGGTGACCGAGTCCGGCACCACGATTAGCGCCGCGCAGTGCACGGCCGCGAAGATGTCCCGGTGATCGGCAAAGACCTTGTCGATCACGGCGCCGTCGGCTATGTCGCCCTCGTAGAAGATCCGGTTCCTGGTGAACTCGCGTCGCCCGGTAACGAGGCTGTCCAGGATCACCGGGGTGATGCCACGATCCAGGCAGGCCGAGGCGATCGTGCTGCCGATGAACCCGGCGCCGCCGGTAATCAGGACCTTCGACACGCTCCCGCCGCTGCCCGCTGCCATCGGCTCCGTCCCTGTGCTGGCCTGCCCGGCCGCGCGCCCGTGCGGGCCCGCCGCAGCCTCTAGTCTGCCGAGCCCGCGGCAGTAACCGCGCCCTTGCCCCCGGCCCTGGAGCGCGTGGCCGGATGCTCGACAAGCGCGATCACCCGGCTGGCCATGAACCGGGCCGTGCGAACAGGCGATCCGCCCCTGGTCAGTTCCGCCACTTCGACCAGGCCACGGCGGTTAACCACCTCGACCCGGCGGCCGGCCTTGGTGGCAGCCACCTCGTAGGTCTTCGTGGTACCGCCAGCGTCGATCACTATCTCGACCATGTCGCCCTTCATGCCGCGAATCCAGCTCTCAGCGTCATCTGTCGCCATCCCTCAGGCCAGCCGTTGCCAGAGTCATACCCAGCTCGCGCCAGAACCGGCATTCCGGCGCAGTGGTGCTCATTAGCCTCGGGCCACGCTCACCCGCGCACGCCAGGCGGTCTCGGCGTGGCCCAGCGGCGTGGACGGCGGGGCCTGCATGAACGGCCAGATCTCCTCGGCGATCGCCCGCCAGTTGGCGGTCGCGTGCATGTCGCCGAGCAGCGCGAACATGCCCAGGTTGATGCGCTGCAGGACCACGTAGGACTGCGGAATCCTGGCGTACTGTGCGACCGGGCTGCGCACATCGAAGAACCGGCGCACGACCGAGGTGGCGTAGTCGCTGGTTACCTCGATCGGCTCGGACTTGCGGACAAGCTGGTAGAACACAGCAAGGTGCTCAACGACCTCCTGGTTCGAGAGGGGCGCCCCCGGCACCAGGAACCCGGCCTGCTCCATGCTCGTGCGGAACGCGGCAGGATCGTTGTCCACGCACAGGTTGCGCACCATGGCCATCAGCGGCAGCAGGTCGGCGTCGGTGAAGTGCTTGACCATGCCGAAGTCCAGGAACGTGACCCTTCCGCCACCGTGGAACAGGTAGTTGCCGGGGTGGGGATCCCCGTTGAACGCGTGCACCTCGTACAGGCTGCGGAACACGAACCGGTAGAGGGTCTCCGCGGCCAGGTCCCGCTCCTCCTGCGTCCAGTCCGCCAGCTCGGCAAACCGGGCGCCAGTGACCAGTTCGCTGGTCACGACCCGGCGGCTGGAGAGCTCGCCGATGATCGCCGGCACCGAGATCGTCGGATGGCGGTCGAAGTAGTCGTGGAGCAGCCGCTGGTTCTCGGCCTCGCGGCGGTAATCGAGTTCCTCGAGCACCCGTACCCGTAGCTCGGCGATCAGGCCGTCGACGTCCTGGCTCGGCGCGGTGATCCGCAGCATCCGGCGCAGCAGTGCCACGTTGTCCAGGTCCGCCGCCATCGCCTCGGCGATGCCGGGGTACTGGACCTTGACCGCGACTGCCTGGCCTTCCCTGGTGATCGCGCGGTGTACCTGCCCGATCGACGCGGCCGC
>JASHUE010000159.1:0-7196 GCA_030040195.1 Streptosporangiaceae bacterium
CGTCGATTGCCGAGGCGATCTCTTCCGGGTAGTCGCGGCTGTGGGACATCTCGCGGCCAAGGAACGGCTCGCCGTCACCGGTGCCGAACTTGCGCGCACCGAGACGCTCGCTCATGCCGTACTCGGTGACCATGCCGCGCGCGATCCTCGATGCCTTCTCGATGTCGTCGGCGGCACCAGTCGTGGGCTCGTGGAACACCAGCTCCTCGGCCGTCCTGCCGCCAAGTAGCATGGCCAGCTGGTCCATCATCTCGGCCCGGCTCACCAGGAACTTGTCCTCGGCCGGAGCGGCCGCCGTGTACCCGAGCGCACGCCCGCGCGGAATGATTGTGATCTTGTGCACTGGGTCGGCATGGGGCATCGCGTGGCCGACAAGGGCGTGCCCGCCCTCGTGGTACGCGATGAGCTTGCGCTCCTTCTCTGACAGCAGCACGCTCTTGCGCTTCGGGCCCGCCGTCACCCGGTCGATCGCCTCCTCGAGTGAGGCCATCGAGATCTGGGTCTGATTGCTCCGCGCCGTCAGCAGGGCACCCTCGTTGATCACGTTTGCCAGGTCAGCGCCGGTGAAGCCCGGAGTGCGCTTGGCGATCATGTCCAAGTCAACGTCAGGCCCGAACGGCTTGCCGCGCGCATGCACCCGCAGGATGCCCTTGCGCCCGGCCAGGTCGGGCTGCGCGACAACGATCTGCCGGTCGAAGCGACCGGGCCGCAGCAGCGCAGGGTCGAGAATGTCCGGCCGGTTG
Organism: Streptosporangiaceae bacterium; assembly: GCA_030040195.1. Taxonomy (GTDB): domain Bacteria; phylum Actinomycetota; class Actinomycetes; order Streptosporangiales; family Streptosporangiaceae; genus JAJYUU01. Next base: position 744 of record JASHUE010000159.1, read on the forward strand.
GTGGCGGCGATCACGATGACGCCACCCTTGGTGTCGAAGCCGTCGAGCTCGACCAGCAACTGGTTCAGTGTCTGCTCGCGCTCGTCGTGGCCTCCGCCGAAGCCCGCTCCGCGGTGCCGACCGACGGCGTCGATCTCGTCGACGAACACAATGGCAGGGGCGTTGGCCTTCGCCTGCTCGAACAGGTCGCGGACTCGCGAGGCACCGACACCGACGAACATCTCGACGAAGTCCGAGCCGGAAATCGAGTAGAACGGTACTCCGGCCTCACCCGCGACGGCCCTGGCCAGCAGCGTCTTACCAGTTCCCGGCGGTCCGTAGAGGAGCACGCCCTTGGGGATCTTGGCCCCGATGGCCTGGAACTTGCCCGGGCTCTGCAGGAACTCCTTGATCTCCTGGAGTTCCTCAATGGCCTCGTCAGCGCCGGCCACATCCGCGAAGGTGGTCTTCGGCGTGTCCTTGGTGATCAGCTTCGCCTTGGACTTGCCAAAATTCATCACCCGCGAGCCGCCACCCTGCATCTGGTTCAGGAAGACCAGGAAGAGCACGAAGATGATCAGGAACGGCAGGTAGCTGAAGATCAGGTCCCAGAAATCGCTGCCCTTCGGCACCTTTACGGTGTAAACGTTGGCCGGCAGCTTGCCCGCAGCCACCTCGGCCTGCAGCTTGTCCGCGAGCTGGATGCCCTGCGAGCCCACCCAGGACGCTTCCCAGTTCTGGCCGCTCTTGGTGGTCAACTGGATGATCTGGTCTACGTCGGTCAACGTGACCGACTTCACGTCCCCGGCGTTGATCGCGGCAACGGCTTGCGAGGTGGATACCTGCTTGTATTGCGCGCTCGTGTTCACGAGCTTGTACAGGATGACAAGCACGACGATCACGAAGAGGATGGCCAGCAGCCAACCGCGGAAAATGCGCCTAAGATCCATCGATGAACGGCCCACAGGTCCGGCCAGTCCCTCCTGACGAGCCTCATGCCCCGCCGACCCGGCAAGGCCTCCCTAGCATCCAGCGCGAATGTTCGGCTTATTCTTCCCGCAACGTAGCCACAGGAATACTCGACGGTACACCGCGCCGGCGTTAGCCGACACGTAGCCGGCCGCTCAGGGGCAGTGGCAGCCGTCTTACGCCTCTTACCCAGGCCAACGATTTTAAGCGCTCCGGCGGTTCCCGCGCAGGACGGCGCTGGACGGCAGGATGCCTCTTAGGGGACAGGCGGACCGTAAACATGCTCGGCCAGGGTTCCGATGAAAGGCAGATTGCGGTAGCGCTCGGCGTAGTCCAGCCCGTAGCCGACTACGAATTCGTCCTCGATGTCGAACCCGGTGTAGGCGACGTCCACGGCCATCCTCGCCGCGCTGGGCTTGCGCAGCAGCACGCATACCTGCAGCGATGCTGGCCGGCGGGAGCGGAGGTTGCCGAGCAGCCAGGACAGCGTGAGTCCGGAGTCCACGATGTCCTCGACCACGAGCACGTGCCGGCCGCTGATGTCGGTGTCCAGGTCCTTCAGGATGCGGACCACGCCAGAGGATCTGGTGCCCGACCCGTAGGAGGAGATTGCCATCCAGTCCATTTCGACCGGAAGGTGCATGGCCCTGGCGAGATCGGCCATCACCATCACGGCACCCTTGAGAACACCGACCAAAAGAAGTTCGCGCTCAGCGTAATCGGCGTCGATTTGCGCGGCTAGCTCGCTGATGCGCTGACTGAGCTGTTCGGAGGTAATTAGGACCTGTTTGAGGCCATCACCCATGTCAGTCGCGTCCAAGCAGGTCCTCCGATCTCGGCACGGTGCGGGCTCTGGGGGTGACCACCGGGCCCGCCGACGCTGCGGTGAAGAGCAGCTTGCCATACCGCCGCCGACAGCGGATCCCGCCAGGCAGGTCGGTCCACCGCTGCCCGTGCCAGTCGGTCACGAGCGCGTCAATGCTGGCGACATGTCGCTCGGCCAGCGTGGCGGCCGGGCAGCCGGCGGCCAGGGCCGCTCCGCGCAGGATCCGGTGCCTGATTGCGGCGGGCAGGGGTGCTAGCGCGCTGACGGGCCATTCCGGGCCGATCTGGGCCGGCTCGGCGGCAACTGCGGGGCCGGCCGCCGCCGGGGCCCGACCCTCGGATCCGGCAGCCCTGCCGGGGGTGATCGCCGTGCCGTCCGCCGACTGACCGCCGGGTCCGGCGACCTCGGGATCGGCGAGAATCCGCGCCGCCTCGGCGGCCGCCAGTGCGTCAAGCGCGTCAGCGTCGGCGCGCAGCAGCCGAGCGGTCCTGGCCAGCGCTTCAGGCACACCCGGGCCGAGCGCGTCCGCGAGCGCCGGCATCAGATCCTGCCGCACCCGGACCCTGGTGAACGCCCGGTCGCAGTTCTGCGGGTCGTCCCAGGGTCGCAGGCCGAGAGCGTCGCAGGCGGCCCTGGTCACCGCCCGGCGCACCTCGAGCAGGGGCCTGGCGTACATTCCGGCCTGGCCGGCCATGCCGGCCAGCGACCGGGCGCCCGAGCCGCGGGCCAGCCCAAGGAGCACCGTCTCGGCCTGATCGTCGAGGGTGTGGCCGAGCATCACCGCGGCCGCCCCGGTCGCGGCGGCCGCCGCCTCAAACGCCTCGTACCTGGCCACCCTGGCCGCTGCCTCGGGGCCCGGGTAGGCAGCACCGGCGGCCGGGCCCGCCACCTGCACGGCCGGTGTGAGCACCGGGTCAAGGCCGAGGTTCGTCAGGGCCGCCGCTACCTCAGCGGTCAGCTCGGAGGAGCCCGGTTGCAGTCCGTGGTCGACGACTACGGCGCCCGCGCGCAGGCCGAGCCGCGGTGCTTCGAAGGTCACGGCGGCGGCGAGGGCGAGCGAGTCAGGACCGCCCGAACAAGCCACAAGCACCACATCGCCCGCATCCAGGCCCGTGAGGCAGCGCCGGACTGCGCGCCGCACTGTGGCCACGGCAGGATGCGGGCCCACCGGAGTCAGTCCGTGATGGCCGGCGCCGCGCCGCGGTCCATCCGCTCGAGCCAACTGTGCGGGTTGGCGAATTCCTCCTTGGTCGGCAGGGTCTCCGGAGAGGTCCACACCTTATTGAAGGTCGCCATGCCTGCCTCGTTCACGATCTCGGTGACGAAACGCGAACCCTGCTCGTACTGCTTCATCTTCAGGTCGATGCCGAGGATCCGCCGGATCGCCTGCTCGATGCGGCCCGCTGCGCCGCGCCTGGCGGTGAATTTGGCCCGGATCTCGGCGACCGACGGCACCACGCTTGGCCCGACGGCGTCCATGACATAGTCGCCGTGCCCCTCGACCAGCGTCATCACGCTGGTCATCCGGTCCAGGATCTCCCGCTGGCGCGGAGTCTGGATTGCCTCGATCAGGCTCTCGCCATCGCCCCCGCGGACCGCGCCGCCGACCGCGTCGGCCGCGGCCCTGAGCCGGTCGTAGATCGAAGCCGGGTCGAGCTCGGAAGCCAGCAGGAACTCTGACATCTGCTCCTGCACGTAGGGCCGCAGCCACAGGACCGACGTGAACTGGGTGCGGTGCGTTTCCTCGTGGAGGCAGACCCAGCGGCGGAAGTCGTGCGGGTTCACGTCCAGTTCGCGCTCCACCATCACGATGTTGGGCGCGACGAGCGTGAGCCGGCCCGCGGGAGCATCCTTGCCCGGTGCGTCCGGGTCGGGCGGCAGGAACAGCTCGTACTGGCCGAGCACGCGGCTGGCGAGGTAGGCGAGAATCAGGCCCGCCTGCATGCCGGTTACGCGCGAGCCGACTGCGGTCACGACCGACCCCGGCTGCGGCATGGTGCCTCGCTCGGCCATCCGCTGGACAAGCGGGTCGAGCACCACCCGGAAGCCGTCGACATTCGCGCGGATCCAGCCCGGTCGGTCAACCACGGCGACCTTGCCATCGTCGGCCGAACCCGGCAGGCCGGTCAGTTCCCGGACAGGGTCGGACACGGCTGCCGCTAGCTGGCGTAGCTCGGCGACCACCTTCCGGGCCTCGGACATGCTGACCTGCGGTCCCGGCCTAACCCAGCGGACACCGGTCGCGGTGGCGACCTGCCAGTCGATCATCTGCGTGCTGCTCACCCCTCCACCGTACGTGGACAAAGCCACCGGCGTCGCGCCGGCCGGTGAGCGGGTCCCGGCCGCCAGGGCCGGATCAGCCGCGCCGATGGCGGTTACCGGCAGCCGCAGCCTGCGAGCACGTTGGCGAGCCTGGTCATTTCCGGGCCTTCCGCAGTGAGACTGGTGAATTTGTCCGCCATCACGGCGAAGGCGAATAGCTGCCCGTCTTGGGCATAGGCGACTCCCGTCAGGGCCGCCACCGTGCTCAGGTTGCCGGTCTTGGCCCTGACCGTGCCGAGGCCCGGCCCTGGACCGCTGTAGAACTCGTCACCTGGGTCGTTGGCCAGGGTGCCGGAGAACCCGTACACGGGCAGGCCGGTCAGCACCGACCGGAACTTCGCGTGAGTCGCGGCCAGGGTGATCAGCTTGACTAGCGCGGCCGGGGTGATCAGGTCGAACGGGGACAGGCCGCTGCCGTCGTTCAGTTCCACGCCGGTGACGCCGAGGCCGCGCAGCACCGACTCCTCCGCTCTCGCCGCGCCGGTGAATGAGGCCGGGGCGCCGGTGGCGAGTGCGATGTGGCGGGCGAGGTTCTCGGCGATCACGTTGTTGCTCTCCTCGAGCATCCACTGGATGATCTCCGACAGCGGCGGGGAGCTGACGCTGGCGAGGGTGGTCGCACTGGATGGCGCCGTCACCTGCGCTGGCTGTCCCTTCACCGCTATCCCGTCTGACCGCAGGAATGCGGCGAACACCTGGGCCGCCTGCGCGGCCGGATCGGGCGATCGAGGGGAGAAGTTGTCGGGGTCGTCGGCGTCCTGAGGCTGACCCGATGCCGTGAGCCGACCCTGATCGACCTCGAGGGCGGTGATATCGGTCACGTTGCCGGTCGTGACGTAGCTAGCGGGCCAGCCAAGCGCTAGCCCTGGCCCGGTGTACAGCGACGTGTCGTAGCCAAGCTGCACGGCGTGCACACCTCGTTCCCGCAACGCGTGAGCTGTGCTTGAGGCCAGTTGCAGCAGCGTCGCCGGCTGCGGGTAATCGCTCGCGGGCGGCCGCCCGGCCGCGAGCGTCGGGTCGCCGCCGCCCACCAAGACAATGCTGCCGCTGTTCGCGCCGGTCACGACCGTCGTCCTGAAACGGGCATCCGGGCCGAGGACCTGCAGGGCCGCCGTGGCGGTCGCGACCTTCGTCGTCGATGCCGGGGTAAACCCTGAACTCGCGTTGCGCGAATAGAGAACCTGGCCCGTGGTCAGGTTGGTGACCAGCACGCCAAGGTGCGACCCGAAGGCAGGCGAGGCGACGATCGGCGCGAGGGCCCTGGTCAGCCCGGCCACGGTGACGCCGGCCTGAGAGCTCGCGATGCCGGTCGCAGCGCTTATCGCCTGGCCAGGTCCGGCCAGGGTACGGCCCGCGATGTACGGCTGCTTCCATAGCGCGAGGCGCTCAGGGAGCAGCCGGGCCACGGTAAGGCCTGCGCCAATGGTAAAAACACTTAGCAAGGCGATGGCCGCCGCCGTCAGGCGAGCCGGCGCGGTTCGGCGAGTCCGCCCTGACGGACGAACTGCCACCGTTAGCCGGGATGGCACTGGCAGGCGACTGAGCCGGCGCAACTGCAAGGTCCTTTCGGAAGACGTATGTAACTCCGACGGCCGGCAGCCCGTCGCGCGACACGGGATTCCGGGTCAGCTCGCCGGCGACTGGCAGAGACAGTCAACCAGGCATTCGGAGATGGTTAGCGAAGCGCCGGAGGCGACACGTGGAGTTCGACGTAATAATCGAGATCCCCAAGGGGCAGCGTAACAAGTACGAGATGGACCACGAGAGCGGCCGCATCCGGCTGGACCGCATGCTGTTCACTTCCACCCGTTACCCGGCCGACTATGGCTTTGTCGAGGGCACCCTGGCCGACGACGGTGATCCGCTCGACGCGCTGGTCATTCTCGACGAGCCCACATTTCCCGGCTGCCTGATCAGGTGCCGGGCGATCGGCATGTTCCGGATGCGCGACGAGAAGGGGCTGGACGACAAGGTGCTGTGCGTTCCCGCAACCGATCCGCGCATGGCTCACCTGCGTGATATATCGGATGTTTCTGACTTCGACAAGCTGGAGATCCAGCACTTCTTCGAGGTCTACAAGGCGCTGGAACCCGGCAAGGAAGTAGTCGCCGCCGCCTGGACCGGTGTCGACGCCGCCGAGGCCGAGATCAATCTCAGCCGGGAACGGCTGCTTACCAGCTCAGACTAGCCTCGCTGAGTAATGACAGGGTGACGCTCCGCTGAAATGGGCACCACACAGGAGTGGTGACGGGCGAGGAGGTGGCATGGGCCAGGCCGACGACGCGTTGAGCGAGGCCCCGCTGTTCGAGGCGCTGAGCGACGAGGACTCGCAGGCCCTGCGGTCAAAGGTCCTCGTA
>JASHUE010000160.1:0-12710 GCA_030040195.1 Streptosporangiaceae bacterium
ATGAAGTTCAGGCCGATCTTGGTGTTGCTGAAGCTGCCAAGCCACTGCGCGATCGGAACCTCCGTCACCTTCAGCGTGATGCCGATCTTGGCGAGGTCGGAAGCCAGCACCTGGGCGGCCAGGCCGAGTTGCGGCCCGTTGTTCGGCCAGTCAAGGGTCGTGGTGAACCCGTGCGGGTACTTCGACTCCGCCAGCTCCTGCTTGGCCGTGGCCAGGCTGTACTGATCTTGCGGCAGGGCAGCCAGTAGCGAGGAAGCATCGCTGAGACTGTAGGCGCTGAGCAGCTCAATGGGCGCGCTGATGCCGGTCGCGACCTCGGAGTCACCGCCTCTCAGCACATCCTGAACAAACGTCTGCTTGTCGAACGCGTCCGCGATGGCCTGGCGCACGTGGATGTTGTTGAATGGCGCGACGGTGGGGTTGAAGACGAGGCCCACGTACGAGGCCTGTGATGCGTTCGTGACGTAGAAGCCGGACAGAGCGTTCCACTCCGGCTCCTCCGTCGGCATGATCCACAGCGCCAGGTCGATCGCCCCGGACTTGGCCGCCAGGTACTCGGCGCTTTGGTCGTTGTAGAAGGTGACGACGATGTTCTTGATCTTCGGCTCGCCGCCCCACCACGTATTGTCGCGGGTGAGCCAGACGCCTTCGTCGGGCACGAACCTGGTGACCTTGTACGGCCCGGTGCCGAGGATCAGCCCGGTCGCCGTACCGATGTCGTTCAGGTGTGCCTTCAGGTAGCTCTCGGAGCTGACCCACAGGCCGCCGGCCGTGCTCAGGCTGCCCAGGAACCCGTTCTGCGGCGCCGAGAGCTTCACCGTCACCTGGTACGGGCCGGTCTGCGCGACGCTCTTGAGGTTCTGCAGGTAGTAGCACGTCTGCGGCGAGTACTTCGGCGATGCAGCGAACTGGATGCTGTACACGACGTCGGCAGCGGTCAGCGGCGCGCCGTTGGAGAATTTGGCGTTCTGCCGCAGGTTGAAGACGTACGTCGTCGGGTTGGGCTCGCTCCAGCTCGTCGCCAGCGCCGGCTTGTAGGTGCCGTCGCCGGCGGGCCAGACCAGGCCCTCCTGGACCAGGGCGGCGATCCAGTGGTTGACCGTCCCTTCCTGGTCGCCGACGTACAGGTTGGTGCGCGAACCTGGTGCCGCCACATTGAACGTCTGGAACGCGGCGCTGACGGCGCTGGCCGAGGCCCCGGACGACGAGCCCGCGTGCGTCGAGCCGCACGCCGCGAGCACGAGCATGGATGTGACGGCGCCGACGCCCACGGTGTAGGCGCGGACGCGGCGCCAGCCTCTCGGATTTGAGTTGATCATGCCAGACTTGCCTCTCCTGGAAAATTCAGCGGTGGCTACTCATGCATTGCGGGGGAACGGGCTCACGTCAGCGCGAATGCGCGCTAGCGAGTTCGGGTGGTCCGGCGTGCGGCTCGGAGGCCGGCCGCCCGAACCGGTTCTGCGGCCTGACCAGGCCGAGGTGCTCGCGGAACGTGCTCCCGGCGTACTCGGTCCTGAACAGGCCGCGACGCCGGAGTTCGGGGACCACGAGCTCGGTGAAGGCCTCCACCGAGCCAGGCACGAACGGCGGGAACAGGTTGAACCCGTCCGCTGCCCCGCCCTCGAACCACTCCTGCATGTGGTCGACGACCTCGACGGGATCGCCGGTGACGCCCCAGTCGTCCCTGCGCCTGGTCGCCTGGCCGAGTGAGCCCGCGCGGACGTCGAGCCTGTCCTCGGCCACCGGGAGCAGGTCGTCCAGACGGTCTCTGATCGCGACTGCCTCGCGCCTGGTCTCGGCCACGATGACGCTGAGGCTGGGCAGGATGTGGATCTCGTCAGGCCCGCGCCCGTACGCCGCCGCCCGCTGCTTGACATCGGCGTAGTACTCGCGGGCGGTCTCGATCGTGCCGCCCGCCGCGAAGATGACGTCGGCCTCGCGCGCGCCGAGCTCCCTCGACCGGTCGGAGGTTCCGGCGTGCAGCAGCACGACCTGGCCCTGCGGCGGCCGGGCCAGGTTGAGCGGCCCGGTCACGTCGAAATAGCGGCCGTGGTGGTTGATCGGGTGGACCTTCGACCCGTCCACGAACACCCCGGTGCGCGGATCCCGGACGAACGCATCGTCTTCCCAGCTGTCCCACAGGGCCCGGACGACGTCGACGAACTCGTCGGCCCAGTCGTAGCGCTTCTCCGTCTCCCAGTGCTCGGCCCGGCTGAAATTCGACGCCGCCATCGCGTCCGCGCCCGTTACCAAATTCCACGAGGCCCGGCCGTGGCTGAGGTGGTCAAGGGACGCCAGCAGGCGGGCAAGGTTGTAGGGGTCGTAGTAGGTCGGGTTGGCCGTTGCGACGATTCCGATCTTGCTGGTTGCCGCCGCGATGGCCGACGCGGCCGTGAAGGGCTCGAGGCGCGACATCTGGGCCGGGTTCGTCTTGGCCAGCGCCGGGTCGGTGAACAGCCGGTCGCCGAGGAAGAGGAAGTCGAACTTAGCCTCCTCGACCAGGCGCGTGACGTCCTGGATGAAGCCGATGTCGTAGGCGCCGTCCGCGCGCGACCCTGGATACCGCCAGCCGGCGGCGTGGGTCCCCGTGGCCCAGAACATCAGGCCGAGGTGCATCTCGCGCCGGCCGGCCGGCTGGCCTGTCACGCTCGTGCTCCTTCCGGCTGGATCGGTCTGCCGACGCGGCCCGCGGCGGTCAGCGTGTTGGCGGGCCTGGGCAGGCCGAGGTGCTCGCGCAGCGTCGTCCCTGAGTACTCGGCGCGGAAGAGACCGCGGTTGCGCAGCTCGGGCACCACCAGGCCGGTGAACGCATCGAGCTGCCCGACCAGGAACGCCGACTGGACATTGAAGCCGTCGCAGGCACCGGCCCGGAGCCATCGCTCCATGTAGTCGGCAATCTCGACCGGACCGCCGACCACGACATGCCCGCCCCAGACGTGGGCGTACAGAACGTCGCGCCAGGTCAGGTCCTTGCCCACGGTCCGGCCCGACCGCCCGGCCGCGGTCTCGATTAGCCGGCGCCCGTCCGCGGAGGCGTGCTGCTCGCCCGCCGGGTCGACGACGTCGGTGAGCGCGGCACCGGTCACGTCGAAGCCGAGTCGCTGGGAGAGCGCGCCGAGATTCCGGCGGCCGGGACCCTGATCTTCGCGTCTTCCAGGCGGCTCCGCCAGCGGCCAGCCTTCAGGTCCCGCTCCGCCGAACCTGATGTCCTCGTCGAGGACGATCAGGTCGTTGAGCTGGTCGTGCAGCGCCCTGGCTTCCTCCAGGTCGGCGCCGACCAGCGGGGTCAGGCCGGGCAGCACGAGCAGCCGGGCCGGGTCCCGGCCGACAGCTGCGGCCCTGGCTCGCACGTCGGAGACGTAACCCAGCGCCTCATCCACGGTCGCCGCGCTGCCGAAGACCACGTCGGCCTCGCGCGCGGCGAGCTGCCGCGAACGCTCCGACGTCCCGGCGTGCAGGACGACCGGATGGCCCTGCGGCGGCCGCGACAGGTTCAGCGGCCCGCGGACCCGGAAGCTCGGGCCCTCGTGGTCGAGGGAGTGGATCAGCGCGCCATCGACGAACTCGCCGGTCTCCTTATTCCGGATGAACGCACCGTCTTCCCAGGTGTCCCACAGGCGGCGAACCAGGCTCACGAACTCGTCGGCGCGGTCGTAGCGCTCATCGGCGTCGCCGTGCCGGTCGCGCGTGAAGTTGCCCGCTGCTCGCGGGTCGGAGCCGGTGACGACGTTCCAGGAGGCCCGCCCGGCGGTGATGTGATCCAGTGAGGCGGTGAGCCGGGCAACGTTGAAGGGCTCGGAATACGTCGTGTTCGCCGTGACGACCAGGCCGACGCGGCTGGTCTTGGTGGCCAGGTACGACGCGAGCGTGAAGGGCTCGGGCCGGGCGAGGACCGAGGTGTTCGTGTACTGGTACTCGGTGCCGGTCGCCAGGCGGTCGCCGAGGAAGAAGAAGTCGAACTTCGCGTCCTCGACCCGGCGTGCTATCTCCACGACGTAATCGACGTCGAACGCTCGGTCGGCAGCCGCGCCCGGGTGGCGCCAGCCCGCCGGGTGGGTGCCGTTCGCCCAGTACATGTAGCCAAGGTGCAGCGTGCGATCGGCCTGCATCGTCAGGTCCTTTGCCTCCCGCGGATCCCGGCCGGGACCGCTGGTCGTGGTGGTTCGTTCTGCTCACTGCGAGAGCGGCCGTCGCTGTTTGCTAGCCGCAGCCCCAAGACGGCTGCGGCGGCCGCCCGTCGTGGCGCCCTGGCGCCAGCAGCCCTGGTGGCACGGTTCAAGCTGTCGACGGCACGCGACCGGATGTCGCGGCCGACGCGCTCACAGCATGAGTATCTGCACGTCTGCGAAAGTTGTCAATAATTACTATCGGATTACTTATAAACTAGCGTGAACCGGCAGGCGAGCCAGCATGCACGTCAGACCCGATGCGCTGGTCATCCGGATCTGCCGGCGCACGGGAGGTGCCAGATTGAGTTGGACGAGGACGGCGCGCAGGCCGGCGGGTCAGCGCCCGGCGGCTCCGCAGGGAGGCCGGCTCCGGGTGGAAGGCCGGCTCCGGGTGGCGATCCAGGACCGGACGGGAGCGCGCCGATGACTCAGATTGATCACCTTGGCTTCCTGACTAGGGACGCGACGCGGCTTCATCCCGATCGCCCGGCGCTGTTGCAAGACGACGAGGTGCTCAGCTACTCCGCGCTCGACGAGCGAGCCGACCGGGTAGCGGGCTGGCTGGCCGCTCGTGGCGTCGCGCCCGGCTCGACCGTGGCCCTGCTGTGGCCCAACGACCTGCGCTACGTGGAGGCGCTGCTCGGGATCATGCGCGCCGGAGCGGTCGCGGTGCCGCTGAACATTCGCCAGAACGATGAGACGCTCGCCTACATTCTGAGCGACGCTGGCTGCGCCGGAATCCTGGCCGGGCCGTCCGAGCTTGACCGCGGTGAGAACCTGGCCAAGTCGGCCGGCCTGGCCGACCCGTTCGTCGCCGGGCCCGCCGAGGTGCAGCAGGCTCCTCCCCTGACCGTTGCGCCACCGCACGACCCAGACGCGGTCTGCATGCAGCCGTACACATCGGGATCCACCGGCCGGCCCAAGGGCGTGCCGCTCACGCACCGGGGTCAGATCTGGTGTGCCGACATCGTGCGCAAGTGCTATCTCTTTGACGAGACCGAGCGGGCGCTGCTGGCGGCCCCTCTGTTTCACAAGAACGCCGCCATGACGCTCAAATCAGTACTGCTGGCCGGCGGCTCCTGCGTCGTGCTGCCGGGTTTCGACCCGGTCGGCGTCATCCGCGCGATCGACCGGTTCAAGATCACGTACCTGAGCGGCGTGCCCGCCATGTACCGGATGCTGCTCAGCGAGAACGACGAGCTCACACGGTGCGACGTCAGCTCGGTTCGGTTCGCTACCGCCGGATCGGCACCGGTCACGGTCGACCTGCTCGAGGACTTCCAGCGGGTGTTCCAGGCTCCGATCGGCGAGGGCTACGGGCTGACCGAGGGCGGGCCCGACGTGCTGCTGGCCCCGCGCTGGGGAGTCAACAAGCTGGGCTCGCTCGGGCTGCCGCTCCCAGGCTGCGAAGTCCAGCTCCGGGGAGGCGACGGGCTGTCCGAGGTCGCCGTCGGGGAGGTCGGCGAGCTGTGGGTGCGCAACCCGGGGGTGACGCCCGGATACCACGGCCTCCCGGAGGTCACGGCCGAGCGCATCAGGGACGGATGGCTGGCCACGCGCGACCTTATGCGGCGGGACTCGGACGGTTACTACTACTTTGTCGGCCGGGCCGACGACCTGATCAACGTCGCGGGCGAGAACGTCTACCCGAAGGAAGTCGAGCAGCTGCTGCTACGCCATCCGGCTGTTCGTGACGTCGCGGTCGTGGGGGGCACGCATCCGGTCAAGGGCGCGATCCCGGTCGCCTTCGTCGTACTGACCGAGCCGGGTGCCGCGACGGCCCAGGAGCTGACGTCCCACTTCCACGATGTCGGACCGCACTACGCCTATCCCAGAGTCATCGAGTTCGTCCCCGAACTCCCGCTGGCAGGCACGGGCAAGATCGACCGGACCTCGCTGCAAGCGCGAGCGGGCCGGCTGGTGCAAGCGTGACCACGATGCGAGCAGCGGTTGTCACCGCGCACGGTGGTCCTGAGTGCCTCGAGTACACGCGCGTCCCGGTGCCGGAGCCTCCGCCGAGCTGGATGCGAGTCCGGGTGATCGCGTGCTCCCTCAATATGCTCGACGTGTTCGTGCGGCGGGGCATGCCCGGCGTCAGCCTTGACTTGCCGCACATACCCGGCGGCGACGTGGTCGGCGTCGTGGACAAGCTCGGCGAAGGCGCGGCGGGCCCGGCTCCAGGGACGCAGGTGCTCGTGGACCCGCTCGTGAAAAACAAGGCGCTGGGCGAGGACCTGCCCGGCGGCCTGGCCGAGTACGTCCTGGCGCCGGCCGAGAACGCGATCCCGCTTGACGTGCCCGCAGCCGACGCGTGCAGGTACGCGGCGCTGCCGATCGCCTACGGCACGGCCCGCCGGATGCTCGTGAGCCGGGCCGCGCTGGCAGCCGGCGAGACGCTCGTTGTTCTCGGTGCCGCCGGCGGCGTCGGAGTCGCCTGCGTCCAGCTGGGCAAGGCCCTCGGTGCGCGGGTCATCGCGTGCTCGTCCTCGCCGAACAAGCTCAACGAGCTAGCACGGCTCGGCGCGGACGAGCTCGTCGACAGCTCGGGGGGCGAGTTCGGGTCGGAGGTCTGGCGGCTCACCAGCCGGACCGGCGCTGATGTCCTCGTCGACTATCTTGGCGCCGACACCTGGCCGCAGTCGGTCCGCGCCGTACGCCGCGGCGGCCGCCTCGTCACCTGCGGGGCTACGACGGGCTTCCTGGCCGAAACCGACCTGCGCTACGTGTGGACGCGAGAGCTATCCATCCTCGGCTCGGACGGGTGGAGCAGGGACGATCTCATCGACCTGGTCGACCGGGTCAGGAGCGGCCGGCTGGCCCCCGTGATCCACGGCGTCTACCCGTTGTCGCAGATTGGCGCCGCGGTGGCCGAGCTAGAGGAGCGCCGGGCGGTCGGCAAGGTGGTGGTGGTGCCCGATGCAAGCCAGTGAGCTGCAGCGACTACTCGACAGCACGCCGGTCCACCGCGCGCTCGGCTTGCGCGTGACCAATGCCGGTGATCACCAAGTCGTCCTGCAAGCCGAGGCCGGGCCTGAACACCTCGTCGAGGACGGCGCGGAATACCTGCACGGCGGAGTAGTGGCGACGATGCTGGACGCCGCGGCGACGTTCGCGCTGATAGGCGCGACGGACACCGACTGGAGCACGGTCGATCTTCGCGTGGATTACCTGCGGCCCGTTCCGGCCGGGCCGCTGCAGATCCGCGGCAACGCCATCCAGATCGGCAAACGACTCGGCCGGGCAACGGCCGAGCTTCTGGCTGGCGGCGCCGAGCCCGTGGTAGCCAGCGCCACCGGAACCTTCGTCCGAGCCGCCACGGACGCGAGGGCCGGGACATGACCGCCGTCGTCGACCACCTCGTCTACGCCTGCCCGGAACTGGGTCCGGCCGTTGAACGCATCGCTGCGCTGACCGGCGTGCGGCCGGTACCTGGCGGGCAGCACCCTGGCCTCGGCACGCATAACGCGCTCCTGTCGCTCGGACCGCGGACATACCTGGAGATCATCGCGCCCGACCCGGCCCAGCCGCACGTGGCCGAGCCACGCCCGTTCGGCCTCGATGACCTCTCCGTACCCGCGCTGCGGGCGTGGGCCGCGGCGCCCGACGACCTCGACACAGCGGTTCAGCGGTCGCTGGCGGCCGGGTTCGATTACGGCCAGGTCATCGCCGGCCAGCGCCGCACGGCGGACGGCCACGATCTGGCCTGGCGGATGACGGCCGCGCCCGGCCGCGCCGGAGCCGACGTCATTCCGTTCCTCATCGACTGGGCGGACAGCCCGCACCCCGCTGAGAGTGCGCCGGCCGGAGTGACCCTGGCCGAGTTCCGGCTCGCGGCAGCCAATCCGGACGAGCTGAACGCACGGCTGCACATACTAGGTCTCGACCTGCCGACCGAGGCAGCCGCGCGGCCGGCGCTACGGGCGGTACTGAATGGCCCTGACGGCCGGATAGCGGTGCTCGACAGCTGAGCGCACGCTGGTCAGGAACGACACCGCCTCCGCCGGGCAGCCAGGCGACCCGGTAGCTCGCGTCGTGGCCGCGACCTGCCAGTCGGCCCGCGCGGCCCAGTCCCGGCTTTCATTGCGCGCTACCGGTCGCGGGCAGGCTCGTCCGCAGGAACGCCAGGATCTCCGCCCACGAGCCGATGCTGGCGTGCGCGTTCCCGGCCGGGGAGCCGCCGTAGGCGATGAGCTCGCCGGTAATCGGATGCTCCGCGCTCGACGGAATCGGGAACCCGGCCGGCCGGGTGAAGACGTGGCCCGCATCGGGATAGCGCAGATGCCGGATGGGATGCCTGGCTCCGTGATCGCGGCCGCGCCGCACGGCTATCTCCGCGAGCGCCGCCGACGGCCACAGCGCGTCATCCTCGGCCGAAAGCAGCAGCACGGGGCCATCGGCCCGCTCGACCGGTATCTGCGCCGCCGCGAGTTCGTCCGCGGAAGCTGCCGTCAACCGCGCCTCGAAGGACGGGGTAAGGACGATGGCGCCGTCGCGGTAGACCGGCTCTGGCCGCTGACCGGGACTGGCCTGCAGCGGCCGCACCGGGTCGCCGTCGCGCGTCCACGCGATGAGGCCATCCGCCCTGTCCTTGGTCAGGCCGCCCCAGACAACTCCGCTCGGCACCATGGCGACCGCCGCCGCCACTGCGCTCGGATAGCTGGACGCGAGCAGGAGCGCCAGCTCTCCACCCCTGGACGCGCCCATCACCGCGACTCGGCCGCCAGGCCCGGCGACGTTGTCGATCAGCCAGTCGATGCCGGCCTTGAAGTACTCAAGCGGGATATTGACCAGGTCGGGTGGCAGGTCCGGGTAGTTGAAGTAGGCCAGGGCGAGTGCCGCGAATCCGTGACTCGCCAGCAACGCCGCCGTGCACTGCACCGTGCTGATTCCGCCACCAGAACCGGAGAACAGCAAGACCGCCGGGAACGGGCCCGGCCCAGGGGGCACGAAGGCGATGCCCCGCAGTTCCCCGGCGGCGACGTCGATCCGTCGCACTGAACGATCCGCCTTCAGTCGTCGCAGCCAGCCGGAGCTACTCCAGCCCTGCCCTGCCGCCGTCACCGAAACCAACCAGGGGTCAAGCGACTCGGTCGCAGATCGCGCCGCAGCGGCGCCGAGCGCCCACCACAGCCCGTAGGGTTCCACGCCGCCGTAGCTGCCCCCGACGCTGGGCAGCCGTGCGGGCGCGACCACCCCGTCCGGCGGGGCGAGGAACTGCGCCTCGCTGCTCGCCTCTTCCTCACCGATGGTCCAGCTGGCTGCGACTGTTACGAGCTCGCCCGGCGCGCAGCCGGTCACTGTGAAGCCCGCCGGCTGATCGATCAGGACCTCAGGCGGGCCGATGTTCAGCTGGCCGCTCACCCGTGACCGCCTTTGGATTGCCCGCTGGTCGCCATGCGTCCAGCGTCACCAACAGCGGCCGGCCCGTCAACGGATTTCTCATAAATTCTGACTGGAAAAATAGGATATGCTGCGGCCGCCTCTTGCCCGTCTGACCGACTTATATATAATTCAGATGTGAAAAGTAGACAATACCTCAGTGCCGAGGCCCGGCTGGGCGACCTGGTGAGCGGCGTCAGGGCCGCTGCGCGGCAAGCGACCGGCTGGGCCGAGGCCGCGGACCTGGTCTGCGACCAGGTCCGGCTGCACCTGCCAGGACCGGAAATCCTGACGTCCGAGCAGCGCTACGGCGACCCGCTCGGGTACCAGTGTCATCTGCTGCACGCCGAGCCCGATGGCACGTTCTCGGTCGTGGGGATGGTCTGGCGGCCGGGGCAGGCGACACCGATTCACGACCATGTGACCTGGTGCGTGATCGGCGTCCTCCAGGGAACCGAGCACGAGGAGCGGTACCGCCTGCGCTCCGACGGCTGGCTCGAGCAGGACGGCACCGCCGACAGCCACACCGGTGACGTCACCGGCCTAGCCCCGCCCGGCGACATCCACCGTGTCCGCAACAACGGCACCGAGACCGCTATCTCCCTGCATGTCTACGGAACCGACATCAGCCGGATCGGCAGCAGCATCCGCCGCATCTATAACCAGCCTGTCGTGGCCGAACCGGCCCGCTGACCCGAGCGAGCCAGCCAGGCTCGCCACTTGCGTCCGGTAGCGCTGGCCGCGGGCGGCAGTCTCGGGCTCGTCGTGCAGGCGTGCCAGCACGTTCGAGTTTGCACAGCAACCAAGCGCCTGAGCCCCTTAAATGGTGCGTGTCCGGTAAATTGACCCATTGTGCCGGTCGGCGCTGCTGTGGCCCACGCATGCAATCCGCAGGGCGGGAAGATACCCGCTGCAGACGCGGCTGCCGCCCGACGAATCCCCGGAGGAGGCTCGCTCCTGTCTTCAGCCTGCGCACAGGAAGCCCGCCTACGATCAGGGCCGGATTGTGAGGGATCATGAAACCTCGAGGTGGAGTGACATCCTGGAGCGGCGGGAGCGCGGAGGGCTCCCGCGCACAAGCCCGTCCCCGGCCGGTGACGCTCTGGCCCTCGTCCCCGCACCAGGCACCGCGCAGGCGAGCGTAGGCACAGATGCGCGCCCAAATCACTACGGCCGCGATCATGGTGCTCGCCCGGTGCACGCCCTACCTGGAACACGAGATGCTCGGCTTGGCCGACCTGATCGAGCCGGGCAGCGTCTGCGTGGACGTCGGCGCCGCAGCCGGGCTGTACACGCTGGTGATGTCCCGGCTAGCGGGCCCCCTGGGCCAGGTCCACAGCATCGAGCCCTTGTCGTTCGCGCGGCCGGTCTGGTCCAAGGTGCTCGCCGCGCGCAGCGCCGCGAACGTCCGTCACCACGCGCTTGCGCTGGCCGCCGAGCCGGGCGCCGGCGTGATGAGCGTCCCCATCGGCCGGTTCGGGCCGGTAACGGGACGATCGTTCCTGACTGGCGGCAGCTATGACCTGGGCTCCAACGCCGAGTTCGCCGACCACGTCAGCGTGGAAGTGCCGGTCTCCACGCTCGACTGCATGTGCGCCGACGCCTGCCTCACCGGCCTGGACTTCATCAAGATCGACACTGAGGGAGCCGAGCTGCAGGTACTCAGGGGCGGCGAGCGGGCGATCAAGGAGTTCAGGCCGGCCATTCTCGTGGAGATCGAGGCGCGGCATGCGGCGCGGTATCAATGCGAGCCGGGTGACATCGTGGCCTGGCTGGCCCAGCGCGGCTACGTGATGTACGCGTGGCGCAACGCCTGGCGACCCGCCGGTCAGGTAAGTCCTGACACCAGGAATTACCTGTTCCGGCCCGGCGCCGCGAGCTAGCCAGCCGACCGCTCTAACTGCCGGGAACGACGAGCGATTCGAGGGGAACGGACGGGTCACTCAGCGCGGCCTTGTCCACCGGCCGCTGCGCCCGGACCAGAGCCTGGATCGTGTCATTGACATCCCAGATGTTGACGTTCATTCCGGCGAGGACATGTCCGTCGTCAGCCAGCCAGAACGCGAGGAACTCCAGGCCGGCGACGTCACCGCGGAAAGCGACTTGGCTGTAGCCGCCGGGTTCGACGTAGCCGGAATACTCCATGCCCAGCTCGTACTGGTCGGTGAAGAAATAAGGCACCCGGTCGTAGCTGACTGCCTGGCCGAGCATCGCCCGAGCCGCCGCCGGCGGCTGGTTCACCGCATTGGCCCAGTGCTCGATGCGGATGTGCTTGCCGAGCAGCGGGTGGAACGCGCTGGCAACATCGCCGGCCGCGTAGATGTCGGCATCCGAGGAACGCAGCTGGGCATCGACCGTGATGCCATTGGCGACATCGAGGCCGGCCGCCTCGGCGAGTTGCACGTTCGGCGTGATCCCGATCGCGACGATGACTGCATCGGCCGCGACGTGACTCCCGTCGCCGAGCCGGACACCGTCGACGCGACCGCCGGATCCGGTGATCTCGGCGACCTCAGCGCCGAACCGAAGGTCGACCCCGTGCTTCCGGTGCAGGTCAGCGAAAACCTGCGCGACCTCGCGACCGAGCACGTTCAGCAGCGGAAGCTCTGCCGTCTCCACCACGGTGACCCCAGCTCCGGCCTCGCGCGCCGCTGCCGTCACCTCCAGCCCGATCCAGCCACCCCCGATGACAGCCACCCGCGCTGCCTCGCCTATCGCGGCCTTGATCCTTTCGCTGTCGCCGACGGTGCGCAGGTAGAGCACGCCATCTAGGTCGTGGCCAGGCACGGACACCCGCCTCGGTGAAGACCCGGTGGTGAGCAGGAGCTTGGCGTAGCCGACGCGGCTCCCGTCGGAGAGCATTACCTGGTGCGCGGCACGGTCGATGCCGGTCGCCGTGATCCCCAGGCGCAGGTCAATGTTCGCGTCGGCATACCAGTCCCGCGGGTGCGTGAAGATCGACTCGCGCTTGGCCTTGCCCCGCAGGTACTCCTTGGAAAGCGGCGGCCGGTCGTACGGCAGCTCGTTCTCGCTGCCGATCATGATCAGCGGGCCGTCGAACTTTCCCGCGCGGAGTGCCTCCGCCGCCTTGGCGCCCCCCAGGCTTGCCCCGACTATCACGTAACTCGCGTCATCGGCCATCGCGCTCCCCGCTTCCGTGCG
>JASHUE010000161.1:0-2927 GCA_030040195.1 Streptosporangiaceae bacterium
TGGCCGGGGCCAGGGCGGCCGATGCCGCGATCGTGGGCAAGGCGAACCTGCACGAGTTGGCCTTCGGCGCCAGCGGCGTGAATCAGTGGTTCGGCACCCCCGTCAACCCGCTCGACCCAGCGCTGCTGCCAGGAGGATCGTCGAGCGGGTCCGCAGTGGCGGTCGCCGAAGGGTCGGCGGACATCGGCTACGGCACCGACACTGGCGGTTCGGTAAGGATCCCGGCGGCTTTCTGCGGGCTTGCCGGCCTGAAGACAACGTTCGGCCGGATTAGTCTCGAGGGCGTGTGGCCGCTGGCGCCAAGCCTGGACACGGTCGGTCCGCTTGCCGCAGACGTCGCCGGCCTGACGACGGGCATGGCGCTGCTAGAACCCGGGTTCACCGTCGCTGCCGGCCCGGCCACCCGCATTGGCCGACTGCGGCCGCTGCCGGACAAGACGGATCCGCGCGTCGACGCGGCAGTCGATGCGGCGCTCAGGGCCAGCGGTCTGGAGACTGTCGAGCTTGGGCCGGTGGACTGGGCGGAAGCTCTGATGCAGGCCTACGTGATAACGACAAGCGAGGCCGCCGTCGTTGACGCGGAATTGATGGCGGACCGGGATGGCATCAGCGACCAGGTCTGGGCGCTGCTCGAATTCGGTGCCGCCGTGACCGCCGATCAGCAAGACGCTGCCCGCGCTTACCAGAGCGGCTGGAAGGCTGTGTTCGCGGAGTTGCTCAGCTACGTGGACGTGATCGCGTTGCCGACCATGGGACTCTTCCCGCCGCCGCTGGCAGAGGCAGAGCAGCATGACCTCCCGCAGCTGACCGCGCCAGTCAACCTGGCCGGCCTCCCCGCCCTAGCACTGCCGGTGCCCAGCGAATATCGGCTGCCAGCCAGCATGCAGCTGATCGGGCCCGCAAACAGCGAAGACCTGCTGCTCGCCACCGGTGCGTTGTTCGAGGCGGCCCTGGGCCAATAACGGGCGCCCGCCAGCTACCCGGCCCCGCGAACTACTGTCGTGACGTGACCTCTCCAGGCAAACCGGCCGACGGGCACCTGGTGCGGTTGGCGCTGCTCGCGGCGGCTGACATCGGCCCGTTCTTCCGGCTTGAGCTCCATGAACGGGAGCTCGCCCCTGGCTGGCAGCCCGCGCGTCAACTATTCAGGAGCGGCCTGGGTGAACTGGCCGCCAGCACAGCGCGGCAGCTCGGTACCGACGAGACGCGCGTGGCGGCATCGATCCTGCATCTGGGCTTCGCGGCCAGGCTCTGGTCGCCCGTGCTGGGCTGCGCTCTGCTCGCCGACGTCATTCCGGATCTCACGTCGCTGCTCGTCAGCACCGAGCCGCCCATCCGGCTCGGGCTGGTCTTGCCCGCCGGCTCCGGGGCGGAGCTGGCCTATCCGGCCGGCTGGCGGGCGGACTCCGTCACGGAGCCGGATGATCCCGCCGGCTCCCGGCCGCAGTTGGCCAAGCTGACTGCCGAGGCCGTGTCAGGGCTACTGGCCGGGCTCGCCAGCGGGCTGCCGGTCAGGCTCGCACACGGGCTGCTCCGCGGAAACTCCGCGTCGGCCATGGCCGGTGCCCTGGGCGAGCTCACCCGAGCCCGGCCCGACCTCACCGCGTCCGCCGCCGCGCTGGCCGCGGCCCTGCTACGCACTTCCAGCCTTGCTGGCGGAGGCGGGCTGACCGGGCCGGGCCTGGTCTTCCGGCGGCGCTCGTGCTGCCTCTACTACCGGGTGGCGGATGGCGGACTCTGCGGCGACTGCTGTTTTGACCGCCAGCCATCGCGCGGAGCGTGAAGCAGCCGGTCGGCGCCTTACGCACCCGATCGCTCCGTCGGCATCACGCCGCGCCCGTCGGCATCACGCCGCGCCGGTCGGCATCACGCCGCCGCCCGTTGGTGCTGCGTCGCCATCTATTTGACTTCTAAGCATCTGATCTCTAATTATTAGAACTCGAACTCATGATGCCGATCCGGCCGTTGACGCGGCGGGTCCCGCCGCACGGGGAGTCACAGATGACCAGCCAGGCCAGCGAGGGCGCGGATCGCCCGATGACGGGAAAGACCGTGTTGATCACGGGCGGCACCGACGGCATCGGCCTGCACACGGCCTCCGGCCTGGCCGCCAGCGGCGCCCGGGTGCTCATAACCGGCCGCGATCCGGCCCGCGGCGCGGCCGCCCAGGTGAAGATCCGCGAGCAGGCCGGCCAGGACCTGGTCTCGTTCCTCCAGGTCGATCACTCTACGGTCGGAGCGAACCAGGATCTCGCCGCGCGGCTGTGCGCAGAGCTGGACCGGCTCGACGTGCTCGTCAACAACGTGGGACGCGTCTTCCCAACGCGCCAGGAGACGGCCGACGGATACGAGGCAACGCTGGCGCTGTGCTTCGTCGGTCCGGCGGCGCTGACGGCGGGCCTGCTGCCGCTGCTGCGGAGCACCACCACGGCTCGGGTGCTGAACATGAACTCAAGCGCGTTCAGGATGTGGCGGTCCGGCCCGTTCGACGACGTCCAGGCATCCGGCGCTTACGTCGGCATCAAGGCTCATGCCCACGCCAAGCTGCTCAACCTGATCTGGACGTTCGCCCTCGCCGATCAGCTCCGCGAGACCGGCACCACCGTCAACGCGACGAACCCTGGGGCCGCCTGGACGCCGGGCACGGCCCAGCTGACGCCCGAGGCGGTGCCGGCCTGGCGCTACATCTGGCCGGTGGTGCGATTCTTCCAGCGCCGCGCGTCAGCGAAGAAGGCCGCGGCGGTTCCGGTCTGGCTCTGCTCCGCCCCGGAGGCTGCGTTGCTGACCGGGACCTTCGTGCAGGGCAGCAAGCGGCAGCGGCCGAAGGTCGCCGTCAGTCCCGTCAATCAGGAGCAGGTGCTCCAGCTAGCGGCTGAACTGGTGGCGGGCGCGCCGACTGCGCTCCGGCCGGCTTGACCAGTTCGCGG
>JASHUE010000162.1:0-4245 GCA_030040195.1 Streptosporangiaceae bacterium
GATTCGGCCGGCAGCTGCGCCCGGTGCACCATCCTGGCTCGCCTGGCTGCCTCGGTCAGGGCCGCGCGGACCTCGGGCTCCAGCTGCGCCAGGGCACTGGCCAGCGCCTCGGCGGGCACCCTGGTGCCGGGCAGGTCCACGCCGTCGAACTTGGCGGTGTGCTCCCTGACCGCCTGCGCCCCGCGGACCCGGACGTCTTCGCACACGGGCCGTACCGCGTCCATCGCGGCGCTCACATCTAGCGCAGCCCGCGGCAAGACGGCCGACATCTCACCGGATGTCAGGTTCGCGGCCTTGCATCCGCGCAGGTCAATTCGTGCCAGCACTCGTACAGCCTAGCGGCGGCCGGAATGTCGCCCCCGAGAGCGGCGACCAGGGTTAGCCGGGCTCCGGATTGCGGCCGAAATGTCGCCCGCGAGGGCGGCGAGGAGCGGTACCGGGCGCGGCTACTCGACAATCTTGGAGATCGGTATCTCCAGGATGTCGCGTGCGCCGGCCGCCTTGAGCGCGGGAATCAGCGTGTTGATGCCCTTCTTCGGCACGACGGCCTCCACCGCGTTCATGTCGCCGCGGGCCAGAGAGGTGATGGTCGGCGACGACATCGCGGGCAGGATCGAGGCGACCGCGTTGAGGTTCTCCGCGCTGACGTTGAGCTTGACCAGGACGTGGCCGCGAGCCTGGATCGCGCCGCTCAGCAGCAGCAGGATGTCTTCCATCGCCTCGCGCTTGACCGGGTCGGCGTACGAGGAGGGGTTGGCCACCAGCTCGGTATAGCTGATCAGCAGCGTGTCCAGGATCCGCAGCCCGTTGCGCGCCAGCGACGTGCCGGTCTCGGCGAGGTCGACGATCGCGTCGACGATGTCGGGCACCTTGGCCTCAGTCGCGCCGTGCGAGGGAACGACGACGGCCTTCACGCCGTGCGCGTCCAGGTACCTTCGCGTGAGCTGCGGCAGCTCGGTCGAGATGCGCACGCCCTCCGGCAGGTCGGTGACTGACTGCCAGGGGACACGGTCGGGCACGGCCAGGACCACGCGCACCGGCTCGGTCGTCGACTTCGAGTACTGCAGCTCACCGAGCGAAACGACGTCGGCGCCGGTCTCGGTGATCCAGTCCCGCCCCGTGATGCCGAAGTCGAACAGGCCCTGCTCGACGTAGGACGGGATCTCCTGCGGCCGGAGAAACCGCACGCGCTCGATCCGCGGGTCATCGACCTGCGCGTGGTAGTCCCGCTCCGATGACCGCCGCACCGTGAGGTCGGCAGCGTCAAATAGGTCGAGCGTGGCGCGCTCGAGCGAGCCCTTGGGTATCACCAGCGAAAGCACGTGCCGCAGCCCCTCTGCGCGTCCGGCCGGACTCCCGACTCTACCTGGGCGCTAGCCGGCTGGCTGGACGCGACAACCAACCCCGGCAGGAGACACATCACCGCCAGCGGCGGCAGGAGACACATCACCGCCAGCCAACCCCGGCAGGGGGCACCTCACCGCCAGCGGCGGCAGGAGACACGTCACCGCCAGCCAACCCCGGCAGGGGACACATCACCGCCAGCGGCGGCAGGAGACACCTCACCGCCAGCGGCGGCAATTGCCCGGATGCCCGCCGGCCGAGTCGGACAAATCACTCCCGCCGGCGATGGCTGGGTGCGCTTGTTGTCGCTGGAACGACAAGAAAATTCCCCAGCCACGCCGCGGCGCGGCGATTTGCCCCCAGCGGCGCGGCGATTTGCCCCAGCGGCGCGGCGATTTGCCCTCAACCACACGTCGGCGCGGCGATTTGCCCTCACCACGCGGCGCGGCGCGACGATTTGCCCGAATTGCCGATCGGGCTGCGGCCGGGACTCGGCGACCGGGCGAGCTGCCGGATGGATGTGGGCTGCGATCGACGGTCTACTGGTCAGTGCTGTGGTACAGCTTCATCTGGGCCCCGAATGCCGCTTTGAGGCCGTTGGTAACGTCGGCGGCGGACGGCACCGGACCGGAGCGGGAGCCGTAGAACCAGACGTCGATCCCGTCATAGGCGAACATGACCCGCAGATGACCGTGATAACTCACGTCCAGGCGGAGCCCGCCGACGGCATACTGGCCGGCCTGTGTCGCCTGAACCACGTAGACCATCTGCTCGACGCACAGACCGCCAATCAGCATCCGGTATCCGCGCAGAGCCAGAGGCTTATAGCTGCGCCCGTTGACGGTCACGGCAATCGACCGGCCGTTTGCTGACGGGAAGGCAGTGACCCCTGCACCACAGCCCGCGATCACGCCGACACTCAGCAGGCGCGGCGTACGGAAGCCGGGCAGCGGAATGAGGCTCGCCGAAAGCAGCGTGATTTCCTGCGGAGAATTCGACGGGATCAGCGCGATGGTCGGCTCGTGGGTTCCGACGGGTTCGGCGTCGTTGTACATCGCCGGACCGAAACGTTGATACCGGACGCTCAGCGCGCTCTCCATCTCGCTCAGCTGTTCACTCCGGCCGCCGCTCCCGGTGGTGCCGCTGCCGGTTGTGCTGCTCGTACAGGCCGCCAACGCGGCAAGCAACAGGCAGAGCGCGGTTGCTCGTACCAGCGGGAGGCGTGGCATGAATGTCAGTATCCAGTGCCGGCGGCCGCGACCCCGACCGACCGGCCGGGTTGTCTCGGCCATAGGCTGCTTAACCACTCGGCCGCGAGCGCACGACGGGGCATATCGGAGGTAGCTGACATGGCCGAATCGGCTGACGTCCTGGTGGTCGGCGCAGGGCTGGCGGGCCTGACCGCGGCGCGCAACCTGGTGGCGGCCGGCTGCTCCGTCCTTGTCCTGGAGGCCAGGGACCGCGTCGGCGGCCGGATGGTGAACGAGGACATCGGCGACGGCAAGATCGTGGAAATGGGCGGCCAGTGGGCCGGGCCGACCCAGGACCGGCTGATGGCCCTGGCCACCGAGATGGAGGTGGCGAGCTTCCGCACCTACGACACCGGCCAGAAGGTGCTGCATTTCAACGGCAAGCGCGGAACGTACACGGGCGCTATCCCCCGGATCAACCCGCTCGTGCTGATCGACATTGCCAGGGCCCAGGCCCGGCTGGAGTCGATGGCGAAGAAGGTACCGACGGATGCACCGTGGATGGCTCCGGGCGCACAGAAGCTCGACGGTCAGACGTTCGAGACGTGGATCCGCCGCAACACCGCGAGCCGGGGCGCCCGGACCCTACTCGCGCTCGGGATCGAGGCGGTGTTCGCGGCCGAGCCCGGCGACCTGTCGATGCTGCACGTGCTGTTCTACACGCACTCCGGCGGATCATTCCAGCGACTCATCGACACCACCGGCGGGGCGCAGCAGGATCGGTTCGTCGGCGGTTCGGCGGTCATCGCCGAGCGCGCGGCGATCAAGCTGGGCGACATCGTGCGGCTTGAGGCACCGGTCAGCAAGATCGAAGTGACGGGCGACAAAGTGACGGCCGCCACTCCGGCCGGGCAGTTTGACGCTCGCCGGATCATCGTGACGGTGCCGCCGCTGCTGGCCGGGCGGATCGAGTACGAGCCGGCCCTGCCGTCGTGGCGCGAACAACTGACCCAGCGCACGCCGATGGGCTCGGTGATCAAGTGCCAGGTCATCTACGACGAGCCGTTCTGGCGTAAGGACGGCCTGTCCGGTCAGGCCACCGGCGATGGCAGCGGCTCGCGCGTGGTCTTTGACAACTCCCCGCCGGACGGCGCGCCCGGCGTCCTGCTCGCCTTTCTGGAGGGCGATGAGGCCCGCCGACTTGGGCGCGAGCCGCTTGAGGTCAGGCGCCGGGCCGTCCTCGATTCGCTGGTCCGCTACTTCGGGCCGCGGGCGGGCCAGCCGCAGGACTACCGGGAGCGGGACTGGCAGCAGGAGAAATGGAGCGGCGGCTGCTACGGCACGCTGTTCGGCCCGAACGTCTGGACGCGATACGGCGCCGCCCTGCGACTGCCGGTGGGCCCGATCCGCTGGGCCGGCACCGAGACCTCGCCCATCTGGGCCGGCTACATGGACGGTGCCATCAGGTCGGGCGAGGAGGCGGCGCGGCAGGTCGCGGCCGAGTTGGCTTAGTTCACGCCGGCGCCGGCGCGGGTTCCGGTGAGGCGCGGCGGCGCAGGGAGGTCGCGGCGACCGCGGCCGCGCACCCAGCCACCGCCGTCGCATACCAGCCATGGCGGAACGAGGCGAGTTCCGCGCCAGTGCCGTGCGGACTGCCGAGCACGGCCACCAGCATGGCCACGCCGACGGCGAAGCCCACCTGCCTGAGCAT
>JASHUE010000163.1:0-4504 GCA_030040195.1 Streptosporangiaceae bacterium
TGGCGGCGCTGGCCAGCACGGTCGGCACGAAGCTGCCGGGCACCAGGGCGCGGCCGAGTTCCTCGACCGCGATCGCCAGCTCCTGCAGGCCGTAACCCAGGCCGCCGTCGGCCTCCGGTACGTGCAGGCCGAGCAAGCCCTGGTTGGCCAGGCTGGGCGCGAGCGCGTCCCGGTATACGGCCGCGCCGCCGCCGACGGCGGCGGCGGCGGCGCGGACCGAGTCGGGCGGGCTGTTGCGCTCGGCCCAGGCGCGCACTGACGCTGCCAGCTGGGCGTGTTCGTCCGTCAGGGCAAGCGCCATCGATCTACCTCATCCGCGCGCGATATACCGGGCCTGCCCGGTCATTCTAGAACGAGATTCGGTTTGCAGCCAGGTCAGCAGCTCCGACTGCAGCCCCGGTCTGGCAAGAGCGCTCCGGCCCGGTCGGCCACCGCGAAGGTCCGTCACCGGGCGCGTCCCTCTGACTCCCGCCGGCGCCGAGGGGGACGGCGGCACCACAACGCCCCTGAACCCGCCGACCGACAAGTCCGACAAACGGCCGGCGAATCCTTACCCGTCGGTAACGTCACCGGTCTCGGGTCGTGACAGGCGGCCGAAAAAAAGGTAGTATGAATAAGTTACTGACGAGTAGCAAACGTCAGCCGCCCCGAGCGCTGGGCTGACTCGCAGTGTGGAGGGACGCGATGGGGCACTTCAGGAGCAACCTGCGGGACATCGAGTTCAACCTGTTCGAGGTGCTGAGGCGGCAGGACCTGCTGGGATCCGGGCCCTATGCCGACGTTGACGAGGACACCGCCCGCGGCATCCTGGACGAGGTGAACCGGCTGGCCGAGGGGCCGATCGCCGACTCGTTCGCCGACGCGGACCGCAATCCTCCGGTCTTCGACCCGGCTACCCACTCAGTCACGATGCCCGAGTCGTTCAAGCGTTCCTACCAGGCCTTCATGGATGCCGAGTGGTTCCGCCTGGAGCTTCCACCCGAGCTAGGCGGAACCACCGTGCCGCGGACCCTGGGGTGGTCGGTAGCCGAACTCGTCCTCGGCGCGAACCCGGCGGTCTGGATGTACTCGACCGTCGGCTCGTTCTCGCACGCGCTGTGGAGGATGGGCACGCCCCGCCAGCAGGAGATCGCCGCGCTCGCCGTCAACCGGCACTGGGGCTACACGATGGTGCTGACCGAGCCGGATGCGGGCTCGGATGTGGGCGCCGGCCGGACGAAGGCAGTCCAGCAGTCGGATGGCACGTGGCACATTGAGGGCGTCAAGCGATTCATCACCAGCGCCGAGCACGACATGGCCGAGAACATCCTGCACGTGGTGCTGGCCAGGCCCGAGGGGGCGGGGCCAGGGACCAAGGGACTGTCGATGTTCCTGGTGCCCAAGTTCCTCATCAACGACGACGGCACGCTCGGCGAGCGTAACGGCGTGTACGTAACCAACGTCGAGCACAAGATGGGCCTTAAGACCTCGACCACGTGCGAGGTCACGTTCGGGGCCGTGCAGCCTGCGGTGGGCACGCTGGTCGGCGACGTGCACGACGGCATTCGCCAGATGTTCATGATCATCGAGTTCGCGCGGATGATGGTGGGTACGAAGGCCATCGCGGCGCTGTCGACGGGCTACCTGAACGCCCTTGACTACGCCAAGACCCGAGTGCAGGGCGCGGACCTGACCCAGATGCTGGACAAGACGGCACCCCGCGTGACGATCATGAAGCACCCCGAAGTGCGGCGCAGCCTGATGTTGCAGAAGGCCTACGCCGAGGGCATGCGGGCACTGGTCATGTACACCGCGAGCCAGCAGGACGCGCTGCAAGTGGCTCAGGCGGCTGGCTACATCGACGAGCAGGCCGCTGCGCTGAACGACCTGCTGCTGCCGGTCGTCAAGGGCGTCGGATCCGAGCGCGGGTACGAGCAGCTGGCGCAGTCCCTGCAGACCCTGGGCGGCTCCGGCTACCTCCAGGATTACCCGCTTGAGCAGTACATCAGGGATGCCAAGATCGACAGCCTCTACGAGGGCACGACTGCGATCCAGGGCCTGGACCTGTTCTTCCGCAAGATCGTCAGGAACCAGGGCGCAGCGCTGAATCACCTGCTTGGCCTGATCAGGGAATTCGCCGCGGCCGACGCCGGGAACGGGCGACTCAAGAGGGAGCGGGCCGCGGTGGGACGGGCGGCCGACGACATCGAGGCCATCGTCGCCGCGATGAACGGCTTCCTCGGGGCCAGCCTGGCTCAGCCGGCCGAGGGATACCGGGTCGGCCTGAACACGACCAGGCTGCTCATCGCGCTCGGCGACCTGATCATCGGCTGGCTGCTTGGCCGCCAGGCCGAGATCGCAGTGGCGAGGCTGGACGAGGGCGGACTGTCCGCCGACGACCAGGCCTTCTATGAGGGCAAGATCGCCGCGGCCGGGTTCTTCGCCGCCACCGTCTTGCCGCGGCTCGCGGCCGAGCGCGAGATCGCCGAGTCCGTCTCGCTGGATCTGATGGAGCTGGCCGACGAGGCTTTCTAGCCCGCTGTGAACCCCGAGGCGCGACGGAGCCTATGAAGGGCGTGACGAGGCCCTGCGAGGGGCTTGTCACCCTCTGTAAGGGGTTTGCTAGCGGGCGTACGCTCTGGCCATGTCCGGGCAGATATTCGGCCGCGACGCTGAATTGCAGGCACTGACCGCGTTCCTCGGCGCGATCGAGCACTCGGCCACGGCGATGGTGCTGGCGGGCCCGCCCGGCGCGGGCAAGACGACGCTGATGCGGGCGGCGTCGCAGCTGGCGGCCGATCGCGGCTGCACGGTGCTGGCCACGACTCCCGCTCGCGCCGACATGCGGCTGGCGTTCGCGGGACTTGCCGACCTGATTGAGCCGTACGTCGGCCGCGTGCTCGACGGTCTGCCACGCCCGCAGGCCGACGCGCTGCGAGCCGCCCTGCTGCTTACTGCCGCCCCGGCGAGCCCGCCCGAGCCACGTCTCATCGCGACCGCCTTCCGGTCGGCGGTGGCGCAGCTGGCCGAGTCGGCGCCCGTGCTCGTGGCGGTCGACGACATCCAGTGGCTTGACCCGCCAAGCGAGAGTGCGGTCGGATTTGCAGCCAGGCGCTTCGGGTCCGAGCGCGTTGGCCTGCTCTGTGCGCAGCGCACGGACAAGCCCGGAGCGCAGTTGCCGTTAGAACTGAGCCGCGGCCGTCTGAGCTGCAACCTGGTCCCGCTGGGCGGACTTAGCATCGGCGCGCTGCACCGCATGCTGCATACCAGGCTCGGCCGCTCATTTCCGCATCCGACCTTGCGCCGGATCGAGGCTGAGTCCGGCGGTAATCCCCTGATCGCGCTGGAGATCGGCCGCGCGCTGACCCGGCGTTCCGACGGCACGTACGTCCGGGCGCTGCCCGTTCCGGACTCGCTCAGCGGGCTGGTGGACGAGCACATCTCCGAGCTTCCGGTCGCAGTCCGCGCCGGGCTGGAGCTTATGGCCATCCTGCCTGGCGTCCCCACCGCGACGTACGTGGCGGCCGGGGTAGACGAGGCCGAGCTAGACGCGGCCGTGGAAGCCGGCGTGCTGGAACCCACCGGCAGCCGT
The DNA here is from genome assembly GCA_030040195.1 of Streptosporangiaceae bacterium. GTDB lineage: Bacteria > Actinomycetota > Actinomycetes > Streptosporangiales > Streptosporangiaceae > JAJYUU01. Next base: position 3,572 of record JASHUE010000163.1, read on the forward strand.
CTGGTGTTCGCGCACCCGATGCTGCGGTCCGCGGTGGAGGCGATGATCCCGCCGGCCAGGCTGCGCGAGCTGCATCTGCGCGCAGCCCGCCTCACCGAAAACACCGAGGATGCAGCCCGGCACGAGGCGCTCGCCGTCACGGAGCCGTCGGCCGCTGTCGCCGGCAGGCTGGAAGACTCTGCCAGGGCGGCCGTCAGCCGGGGCGCGCCGCGCAACGCTGCCGAGCTCTTCGAGCTGGCGGCGTCGCTGACTCCGGACGGCGAGCACGCCGATAAGGGCCGGAGGATTGCCGAGGCTGCCCGCTACCAGGCATTACGCGGTGACCTGGCAGCGGCCGCGTCGCTGCTGCGGCAATTCCTGGCCAGCGCCCCGGCTGGACCGCATCGAGCGGCCGCGCTGGCCCAACTGGGTCGGCTGGTGACGGACGAGGACGGGCCGCGAGCCGTCGAGCTGCTGAACGAGGCCCTAGCCCAGGCTGGCCCGGATCCGGTGCTCATCGCCGAGGTGCACATGTCTCTTTCGGAAGCCATGTCCAGGAGCGGCGCGCCCGAGCGCGCCCTCGAGGAGGCTCGTTGCGCGATCGTGGCCGCCGAGCGTGCGGGCGGGCCGGAGCTCATTTCGGCGGCGATCATGACAGCGTGCTCGATGCAGCTCCTGGACGGCCGAGAGGTCGATCAGGACCTGCTGCAGCGGGCGCTGTCGGTCGAGGACGAGCTTGGCCTCGAGGCCTGCATGGAGAACCCGGCATCGCTCGTCGCTGGCCAGGCCAGCTTCCTAGCGGGGCGGCTGGAGGAGGCCGAGGCGCACTGGCGCCGAGTCCTGGCGGCATGTGAGGTGACGGGACAGGAGTACTGGCGCCCGGACATGTTCATGCGACTGTCGCAGCTCGCAGTCTGCCGCGGCGACCTGGAGGCGGCCGCGGCTCTGGCCGCA
>JASHUE010000164.1:0-5007 GCA_030040195.1 Streptosporangiaceae bacterium
CGTCGGCCAGCCTGGCCGGCCCGGTCCGCGGCCGGGTCGAGTTCCGCGACGTGTCGTTCCGCTACCTGCCGGACCGGCCGCTCATCGAGCAGGTGTCGCTCACCGTGCAGCCCGGCCAGACCGTCGCGATCGTCGGGCCCACCGGCGCGGGCAAGACCACGCTGGTGAACCTGCTCATGCGGTTCTACGAGATCGACTCCGGCCGGATCATGCTGGACGGCGTCGACATCGCCTCCATGCGCCGCGAAGACCTGCGCGCGCTCACCGGCATGGTGCTGCAGGACACCTGGCTGTTCGGGGGCACCATCGAGGAGAACATCGCCTACGGCGCCGACGGCGCCACCCACGAACAGGTCGTGGAGGCGGCTAAGGCCACGTACGTGGACCGTTTCGTCCGGCACCTGCCCGACGGCTACGACACGGTGCTGGATGACGACGGAACGAACGTGAGCATGGGGGAGCGGCAGCTGATCACGATTGCCCGCGCGTTCCTGGCCCGGCCGGCCGTCCTGATCCTGGACGAGGCGACCAGCTCGGTGGACACCAGGACTGAGGTGCTGATCCAGCGGGCGATGGCCTCGCTGCGCCAGGGCCGGACCAGCTTCGTGATCGCACATCGCCTGTCTACCATCCGTGACGCCGACCTCATCCTGGTCATGGAAGACGGCCACATCGTCGAGCAGGGGACGCACGCCGGGCTGCTCGCAGCCGGCGGTGCCTACGCCCGGCTGTATCAGGCTCAGTTCGCCCAGGCCATGGCGGAAGTCGGCTAAGCGGGCGCAGGAGGGCGGCTCTGTCGGGCAATGACTGGCAGGCATCGGCAAGCACGAGCCGCAGGACCTGGGCCGCGCTGAGGCGTCACTAGCTCCTAAGACGCCAGCCTGTCCAGGATCTGTGTCAGTTGCCCCTTGATGGTCTGCAGCTCGCCGCCGAAGCGCTGGTCGATCTGGTCGAAGCGCTGGTCGATCTGGTCGAAGCGCTGGCCCATCTGGTCGAAGCGCTGGTCGTGCTCGTTCAGTCGGGTCTCGATACGGTCGAGCCGCTTGCCTACCGACGTGAGTTGCCTGGTGTGCCTGCGTGAGACGTGCGCTAACTCATCGACAGTGTCGCTGAGAGCGTGGACGTCTTCCTTGAGGCTCTCCAGCATCCCCTGCGTGTCGGACATGATGAAACAGTAATGGCCGCCTCCGACAGTTCCGCCGCACCGACAGCAGAATTACATGCCTGTAATTCTGACTGCAGAGAGGGGACTTGAGCCGTGCCGTATGGCTACATCGGGTCTTTGCGAGCCAGGGAAGGCTGCCGGGACGACGTCATCACCATCTTGCTCTCCGGGGCTGACGGGCTTCGCGTGGCCGGCTGCCAGCTGTATGCGGTCTGCATCGCCCCGGACGACGCCGACCTGATCTGGGTCATCGAGATCTGGGAGTCGGCCGACCGGCACGCGGCCTCGCTCCAGCTGCCCGAGACCCGAGCCGCCATCGCCAAGGCCATGCCGCTGCTTACCGGCGAGTTCACCCGTCAGGAACTCACTGTGACCGGCGGGCTCGGCGTTAGCGCGACCGGCTAAGGGTGGCGGGACCGCCGATGAGCGGGCGCCCGCCTTGACGCTATGAACGACAGCCCTCTCGCATGACTATCCCAGGGAACGCCCGGCGCTGCTCGCAGACAGCCCGGTGCCGATCCGGCTAGCTGCCAGCCGCCGGGGTAAGCCGCAGCCGGGCCCGGACAGGCAGGTGATCTGACCCGGCCGGCGGTAGCACGCTTCCCCCGACTGGCTCGATGCCGGGGCCCGCCAGGATGTGGTCGAGCTGGGTGACCGGCAACTCCGCCGGCCAGGTCCGGCCCCGGACCGCCATCGTGTAACTCCGCGCCCGGCTCGCGAGCAGGCCGGGCATGTTGAGGTCGCCGGCGATCACCGTCGGCACCGGAGTGGCATCGAGGTGGCGGATCAGCCGAGCCAGCTGAAGGGGGCTCATGAGCCGGTGGGTCAGGTGGGTGGCGACGATCCTGACTACCGACTTGTCGGGCAGCTCAATGGTGAGGATCTGCGCGTGCCGTCGCACCGGGTCGCCGCGCAGCTGACCCAGGTCTGCTTGCTCGTAGCTGATGACGGGATGCCGGCAGAGGACAGCCAGCCCTGAATGCCCGGGTCCCGAGTTGGCCGGGATTCCGATCGCGCGCAAGCTGGCCACGGGCCGCAGCGGCAGCCGGAACAGCCGGGCCCCGAGCGCTGCCGCGGCGGCGGCCACTGGATCCGGCCCGGACTCCGGGAACCAGGTCTCCTGCAGTGCCACGAAGTCGGCGTCCAGGCCCGTGATCGCGGCCTCGACGTCGAATGGCTGCCCGGCGCTGCCGACCCCCGCGTGCATGTTCAGGCTAGAGACCGCTATGTCCGCGCCGCTCACCGGGGGCGCATGCTCCGTCGGACCGCAGGGGCGAGACACCCTGGCACCAAGTGCCCTCGAACCTCAGCCGCCGGGAGCCCGCCCGGCACGCCTTCCAGGTCACTCCCCGCCGCATCGTCGGACACGAGTTGGTGCACCCAGCCTCCCCAAGTCACGGTGGTGCCAGAGCGGCGCCTCATGGCCGCACGCCACGAACGAGTCTGCCCGCTGCCGGGTCAGCGAGGCCAGCCGGGGGACCGGGGGCCTGCAGATATCCGGTGGCCCGGATGGCTGCCCTCGTGCGAGGCTTCCCTGCGTGTCAGCGCTCCTGGCAGCCGAAGGCCCCGAGGAACCACGCGAGGCTCAGGCGAAGATGCACGCGGGCGAGTTCGACATCGACGCCGGGCTCGTTGCCCGGCTGGTCGCCGCGCAGTTCCCGCACCTGGCCGGGCTTCCGGTCCGCCGGGTCGAGTCGACCGGAACCGTGAACGCGATCTACCGGCTTGGCCCTGACCTGTACGTGCGGCTGCCGCGGCGCCAGCGCTGGGTGCCGGACCTGGAGCACGAGTGGCGCTGGTTGCCGGAGCTTGCCCCGCACCTGCCGCTGCAGATCCCCGAGCCGGTGGCAGTCGGCGAGCCCGTGAGCTCGTTCCCGTTTCCGTGGTCCATCTACCGGTGGATCGAAGGCTGCCCTTACGATGACGAGCTGGTTGACGACGAGCGGCAGGCGGCGCGAGATATCGCGCAGTTCGTGCTCGCGCTCCGGGGAGTCGCCGTCAACGCCGCGGCGCCCAGAGGCGGACGCAAACCGCTGCTCGAACTCGATGCCACCACACGCGACGCGATCGAGTCGGGGCGGGCACTCATCGACAGCGCGGCCGCTGCGGCGTGGGAGCGTTCGCTCGAGGCTCCCGCCTGGGACGGCACGCCGGTCTGGATTCATGCCGACCTGCTGCGGCCCAACCTGATCGTCCGCGGCGGGCGGCTGCATGCTGTCATTGACTTCGGCGCGGCCGGAGTGGGGGACCCTGCCGCCGACGTCATCCCGGCCTGGAGCGTTTTCACTGCGGCCGGGCGGGAGGCTTTCCGGCACGCCCTTGACGTCGATGACGGCACGTGGAGTCGCGCGCGCGGGTACGCGCTGCATCAGGCTCTGCTGATCATCCCGTATTACGCGCAGACCAACCCCGCATTCGCCCGACTCGCGCAGCGCACGGTGAGCGAAGTCCTCGCCGACATCCGGTCTGAGCCCACCCAGGGACAACGTCCGCGCTGAGTCCGCGCGGGGAAAAATAGCTATCACGGTCGGGCTCGAGCCGCGCGACAGTCGTGACCGGCCCCGGCCGGCCCTGAATCTGCCCCCCGGCTCCAGCCCGCCGGACCTGCGTCGATTAGCCTGCTAGGGAGAGTCGTGGCAGGGAGGTCTTTTATGCCGCCAGCAGTTGACCACGCACTTCACACGCTTGCACTCGTGCCCCACGCGAAACTCGGCCTCGGTTATGCGCCAAATGCACCGCAGGGCGTGCTGATCGTTATCGGCAGTTATGTAGGAATACTGCTCGTCCTGGTGATCTTCGGCATCCTTGGCTGGCAGGGGAAGAGGCCCGGCGGTAACGGCGGCGGAGGCGGCGGGCCGAGACGGCCGCCAGGGCAGGACTTGCCGCCGCCAAGCGGCAGGGAGCTGCGTACGGACGATCCGCCGCCCGGACTCATCGAGGACGACTTTGCGGCCTGGGAGCGGCAACTGGAGTCCTCGAGCGAGCCAAGCCGGCGCGAGGACGAACCGGCAGCGCAGCCGTCCCGACGCTAGCCAGGCAGGTCGCGCGGCGGGCCGAAGTCGAACGCCGTGGCCTGCGTGCTGCGTATGTCGCGGTAATAGCCGCCATATCCGCCCTCGGCGACGTGGCCGGCAACTAGTTCGAGCACTGCGGCGAAGGCGGGGAGTGCGTCGTCTGGCCAGACGGTCCGGGAGTACAGGCCCCAGGCCTGTGCCTGCCCGCCGTCGGCCAGCGTCTGCCGCTGGTGCTGGAGGGCCGCGATGTCGCCGCCCGGCAGTGCGCTGGCCGGGTCAGGGCAGAGGAGCCGGCTCGGGTTGGCGGCTGCGCTGACGCCCGGCGGCCGCTCGTCCAGCAGCCCGAGGTGCCATCGCAGCGCGTCAAGAGTCTCGGCGGGCGTCTCTTCTCGCAGAAAGCACGCCAGCACGAGTTCGTACTGCACGCTCATGATCAAGCATTCTCGCGCGGGTCCCACTGCCGCGCACATCGGCCTGCCCGCGAGCGTGCCGGAACGGCCGCCCGCCCAGTACTGGCCTCCAGGCTAGCGCGCCGATAATGCACATTATGTTAAGTTAAAGTTCTGGGGCTCGTAACTTCGGCCCGAACGTGGCCGCACTTGTCCTGTCTCTCTCGAACTGCGCGTTGTCTCATCTGAGTTGCTCGGTTAGCTGTTCGCGGAACAAATCAAGTGAGACGCGCGGCTGCGCGTCCCGTTCTCCTCATCTGATCTGCTCGGCATGATCGGATTGTCTCAGTCGACCTGCTCGGTCAGCGCGTGTCGCCGGCCGGGATCAGGGATGCTGCATTGATCGCCGTCTTGCAGTCCACGGGAATCCGCCGTGCTG
>JASHUE010000013.1:0-3671 GCA_030040195.1 Streptosporangiaceae bacterium
TCCGCACCGCCATGTCGGAGCAGCTTCCCTGCTGCCAGGTCGCGGACGGGTCCGGCTACGCCCGGGCGTTCGAGATGCTGCGCAGCCACAACGCCGCCGCCCTGGAGTCGGCCGGGAACCCGGACGAGGTGGCCAGCGCCATCGAGGACTGCATCCGGGCCGATGATCCGCCCGCCAGGATCGTCGTCGGCGCCGACGGCGCCTCGATGGAACGGGCGGTCCGGCAGTCCGGCGCCGAGGACCTGGCGAAGCTGCTCCGGGAGTTCGTCGCCAGCCTGACCTAGCACAGTGGAGTGCAGCCAGTAGAGGCGAAGCCGTCGCGGCTGCGGGCACGGATCCGCTGGATGACTTCACCTGCTACCCGAAGTACTCCGCCGGGGTGTGCAGGTTCGCAGATTACTCGGCCGCCGAGTACTGGGACAGACGTGTCTACATGGTCACCGAGTACGTCGGCCGGGCCGGGCGGGACACCTATAGCACCTGGGATACACGCATCTGGTACGCGCCCGTCCCGTGGCTGCTGACTGAGCCTGGCGGCCACGGACCGCCAGGCCGGCCGCGGACAGAGATCGAAAGCCTACTCCTAGTAACATCGCCCGCAGGTCCCGTCGTCGTTCGCGGGTCGTGCGGCCCGCCAGTGGAGGTGCCAGATGGCCGAGCTCCCACCGCCGCCAGAGGGAATCGTGCTGGCCCATTTCATCGTGTCGGACGATGTCGAGCGCTCCCGGCGCTTCTATACCGAAGTACTGGGCGGCAGAGTGGTCTTCTCGGGTGACGTGACCTATGTCGCGTTGGCCAACAGCTGGATCATCATCAATGTCGGCGGAGGCCCAACCGACGACAAGCCGTCGGTCATCCTGGAGACGCCACGCGATCCCGACCGGGTCAGCAGCTTCCTTAATATCCGGGTCAGAGACATCCACGCGGTTTATGCGGAGTGGAGCGCCCGTGGTGCTCAGTTCCTGACGCCGCCGAAACAGCACCAGTACGAGATCCGCTGCTATATCCGCGACCCCGACGGCTATCTCATCGAAGTGGGGCAAACCACAGACCCAAAGGGGGACTGGTATCCCGCCCACTGGCCGCCGAGCACGCGAGCCGGCGACTCCGAGTGAATGCCGAGGTCACGGGGACCCCCTGCGGTCGACGCTGGCTAGTCCTGCGGACGCCGAGCCTCGATCCGCCGCGTGATGCACAGGAGGTTCGGTAATGACCACCGCGATCATCGGCACCGGCGGGATCGGATCGGCCATCGCCCGCCGGCTCGCCTCGGGCGGCGAGACCCTGCGGCTTTCGAGCGCCGACAGCAGGTCGGCACGAGCGCTGGCCGGACAAATCGGCGGAGCTGCGGTCGTCGCCGTCGACAACCGCGACGCGTTGAACGGCGCCGAGGCCGTCGTCCTCGCGCTGCGGTTCAGCGTGCTGAAGAGCGTTATAGACGAGATCGCCGACGCGCTAACCGGCAAGGTAGTGGTCGTTCCGAGCAACCCGCTCACCACGGACGCGCAAGGTAAGATCGTGCGTCTCCTGCCGGAAGGCCAGTCCTCCGGCGAGGTTGTAGCCGGGTGGCTGCCAGCGGGGGCGCATCTGGTCATGGCGTTTGGAAGTATGTCGGCCGATCTCTTGGAGTCCGCTAGCAACCGGTCACCGGAGCCGGCGGTCCTGTTCTACGCGACCGGCGACGCCCAGGCCGGCAAGGAAGTCGAGCGGCTGATCCGAAGGGCCGGCTTCGAGCCGGCGAAGATCGGCGGGATCGAGCAGTCGGGCCGACTCGAGGTGGGCGGCGACCTTCACGATCTCGTAGTCGGCCCGGCACAGGCGGCATCATTGATCAGCCGGGTCTGACTCGCCATCGACGGGATCTCGGCGCGGACCGAGCTGGCAGCTTGTCGGATCCGCAGCGAGGCGTTCGTAGAACAGCTGAGAGGCCTCGGAGAAGGCCGCCGGGACAAGGAGCAGTGAGATGAGGTACCTGATCTCGTTCGATGACGGCGCGATGGCCTTCCCTGAGGAGGATTTGCCCGACGTGACCAAGGCCGCGCTCGAGGTGGTCAGGGAAGCCCGTGACGCCGGCGTCTGGGTTTTCAGCGCCGGACTGAAGAGCCAGAGGGCGAGCATTGTGGCCACCGACGGGCTGGTCACCGACGGGCCGTACCCGGAGACCAAAGAGGTCATCGGCGGATTCGCGGTCGTCGAAGTGCCCTCACATGCGGAGGCGCTGGAGTGGGCCGCTAAGATCGCCGTCGCCTGCCGCTGCGCGCAAGAGGTACGCGAGCTTCTGCCCGACCCCGCCGTCTGATCGAAGCAGACCCGCCCTCCAGGCCGTAATCACTGCCGGCGGCCCCACGGCGGCCGGGGCCACCAGCGCCCTAACTGCCCGCTGACCTGCTGCCGCCTGAAGAGTTCTGGCTGTCAGGACCGGTTGTCGTGCGGCTGGTCCGCTTCCGGCTGGTGACGATCCTGCGCTTGCGCAAGGACTCGAGCCATTCCTGTCCGCTGAGCAGTCGCGTAGTCTTGCCCGACCTGACCTCGCCCGCCGCGGCGACTGCCATCGCGACGCTGGCAGCGGTCATGTCGTCGGGTGCGTCATACACGACGACCACGTCGTACTCGCCAAACGGAAAGCCCGTCACCACGATCGTGGCTCCCAGCTCCTCCAGGGCCGGCCGGATGACTTCCGCCGGATCTTGCGGCTCCTTGAGCTGATCCGCCATTGACTTGGCGGTGTAGGAGGCCTGGTACATGTAGAGCGGCATCGAGTTTTCCCCTTGGCGGGAAGAGTGAACAGATCACCAGCCAGTCCGTGACTCGCGGCGGCTTCTGCCGACGAGCGCACGGCAACGGACTGAAGACCACTGCGGTCAAAGATCGTAGACCCGGTCCAGTCGGGGGCACCAGCCTGCGCCTCGCCCACCAGCCCTTTTCCTCAATCCTGCCAGAGTCCCGCGCGGCCGTCGCATCCGGCTTCGCGCCCGACGTGCAGTGCCCCTCCGGGTACCGGGCCGGCTGAGTGCCGGGAGAGCGCTGCGTCGTGGTGGCGCTTGACGGCCATCTATCAAAGTGATATCACTTTGATAGATGGCCGGACAGACAGACCGGACGCCGCAGTGACAGGAGGCATCCCGATGAACGCAACAGCTGACACCACCACCACGCCGCAGTCCCCGCACGCCAGCCCGATGCATCCGCCCGCCGGCAAGCTTGTCAGCATCTGGTTGCAGGCAAGGCGCCGGTTCACGCCGTGGGCGTACCCGCGCCTTCGTGCCCTCGCGGTCACGCGCCTTGCCGTTGGCATCTTCCTGGTAGGCCTCGGTGCCGTGCTCATCGCTGATGGCCACGACGGGTGGGCCGCAATACCGCTGGCGGGCGCGGCGCTCCATCTCGCGATCGGCTTCCTTGACATGAGCGCGGCCCGGTTTGCATCCCGCCGGGTCTGAGAGCGTCGTACGTCGATGCTGTCCACGACGATAGAGGCCGGCTCCGAACGCGGAGCCGGCCTCAGAGTTCTCCTGTCGCGTCGCGAGCCGCGATCGCCGCGACACACTCATCGATCGCCTCGCGCGCCCAAACTCGCTGCTGCTCGTTACCGACGCGCTCGGCCCACTCCTGCGCCTGCTGGAATTCGTCGAGTGCCTCGTCCAGGCGCCCGCCGTCGAAGTGCCCCCAGCCAA
>JASHUE010000165.1:0-3421 GCA_030040195.1 Streptosporangiaceae bacterium
GCCGGGATAGCGGCCGCGGTGGCCGTCGCCGTCGTGCTCGCGACCGGCGCCGGACCGCAGCGCGCGGCGCCTGGCCCGCTGCGGGCAGAGACTCTGGCCTACGTCATGAGCCGCACCGAGAGCAGCCTCGCCGGCAGTGCGTCACGCGAGATAGCCATCGAGTACGACAGCTGGCACGGCCCGGACTTCGCGACCGGGTTCGCTGACGAACTCGGCGCCGTGACGCCCGGCGCTCAGAGCTCGCACAACTGGAGCTACGGTCGCTGGAGCCGGACTGAGATGTTCGCCGCCGACGGCCGTCCGCTGTCCGGCGAGGCGGTGGTGCTGCCAGCCGGGCGCCGGAACGGCAGCCGCACGGAAGTCGACTACCGGGCCAGGACGTGGTGGCACGCCGTGATCTCCTCGGGCCTTGTCTTCGTGATCCTCCCGCCACCGGCCAGCTGCCAGTGGGCGCCGTTCCCGCCGCCGACGACGGCGTGGATCAGGCACGTCTTGCGCTGCGGCTTGTTCCGCGTGGCAGGCAGGCAGAAGGTGCATGGCGTTGACGCAATCGAGATCGTGTCCAGGCGGCTGATGGTTCCGGGGACCAGAGAGGTCATCTGGATTGACCCGGACACGTACCTGCCCGTGCAGAGCTACCTGGCAACGACGACCGGGCCCCGACAATGGGTCGAGGCGCAATACGCCTGGGTCCCGGCCACCCGGCGCAACCTGACGATGCTGACCGAGCCGATCCCGGCCGGATTCCGCCGGGTCAGTCAGCCGTCGCTGGCGGTGATCGCGCCCGGCACGGTGCTGCGCTCGGCGCCGACCCCCCAGGCGGCGCGCAAGGCCGCTACCAGCCGCCCGACCCCGTAGCTGACGGCGCCGCCGACTCCGACAAAGAAGCCGATCGGCCAGTTGGTCTCGAACGCGGCCGCGATCGCGATCCAGACGGTGGCGAGCGCCAGCACGACCGACAGGCCGATCGCGATCGCCGGGTTGCTGGTCAGCGACCTGGCCGCAGCAGGCGGGCCGATCATCAGGCTGAAGATCAGCAAGGCGCCGACGACCGGCAGCGTCATGCTGGCCGCGACGCCGACGATGACGAGGAACGCCAGCTCGATCCAGGCCAGGCTGACGCCGCGGGCTGCGGCCGCCTCAGGCGCCAGCGAGCTGAGCAGCAGCGGCCGGTACAGCACCCCGATCGCGAGCATGCACGCGATGCCGAGCAGCCCGATCGGCAGGATCTCGTTCGTGCTGACGCCCAGCACCTCGCCGAACAGCAGCGAGAAGATCTCCGATGAGTACTCGACGGTGAAGCTCAGGAAGAGCGCGCCCAGCCCCAGCATCATGACGAGGATCAGCGCGGTAGCGACGTCACGCCTGCCCCGCCTGCTCAGCCAGCCAATGCCAAGGGACCCGGCGAGCGCGAAGACGGCCAGTCCGACCAGCGTGTTGATGCCAAGCAGGCTGGCCCCGGCCGCCCCGGCGAACGCTCCCTGGGGCACCGCGTCAGCCACGAACGCGGCACCGCGGAGAACGACGAAGAACCCGACGACGCCCGCGATGACCGCCACCATGGACGCGGTGACCCAGGCATTGACCATGAACGGAGCGAACATCGGCGGTTATCCCTCCACCTGGCGGATCCGCCGGCGTCCGACCGGCTGCGCGATAAGAAAGGCGACAAAGATCAGCGCCACGATGAAGAAGCTCACCGGCCAGCCGTCGTGGCTCGGAGGCCAGGTAAAGCTGTCGTAGGCCAGGAGCACGCCGAGCCATGTCGCCGCGACGGCGATTGCTGCTGCCGCGATCGTGGCGCGGCCTGGCGTGCTGGTCAGCCGCAGCGCGATCGCGGCTGGCCCGACCAGCAGCGCGGTCGACAAGATCGCGCCGACAGTCATCGCCGCCAGCGAGACTGCGAGCGCGATCGCGACCAGGCAGGCGAGCCCGGCCAGCCGGATCCGCACTCCGCGTGCTGCGGCCAGGTCCGCGCTGACCGAGCTGAGCAGCAGCGGCCGGAACAGTAGCCCGACGATGAACAGCGCCGGCAGGCCGAATGCGGCCACCAGCGGGATGGCCGCGTTCCCGATCGTGAACATGGACCCGAACAGGATCGTTATGGACGCGCCGGTCGTGCTGGTACGGAGCGTGTCCCAGTACAGGAACAGCGCAGCGAGGCCCAGGCCGGCGCCGCGCACGATGCCGGTGGCCAGGTCGCGCCCGCGCTGATTCCGCACGCCGATCATGTCCATCGTCCCGGCGGCCAGCACTCCCATGCCGGCGAAACCCCACAGCGGGCTGATGCTGGCCAGGTACGAAGCCGATCCGCCGGTCACGGACAGGTCGGCGAGCGCGTGGCCGGCGTAGGACTGGCCGCGCATCACCGCGAACGTGCCGACCACCCCGCACACCAGCGCGGAGATACCGCCGACGACCAGCGCGATGTGCACAGGAGAGCTGCTGAAGAATCCCGGGTAGAACAGCCGGTTCACTGGTGGCCCGCCGGGGTTTCCGCGTGATCCGGATGACCGGGCGCCGCCGCGCTCTCGTCACCGGCCAGGATCTCGAACCGGTCGTCCGCGTGCCCGACCACCAGCAGCCGGCCGTGCACGTTGAGCACGTCTACGTGGTAGCCGTACAGGTTGCTGAGCACGTCCTCGCGGATTACCTCATCCGTGGTGCCGCTGGCCGCGCGGCCACCCGCCAGGTAGACGACGCGGTCCATCACCGGCAGCAGCGGGTTCATCTCGTGGGCCGAGATCAGCACCGAAACCTGCTGTTCCCTGGCAATGCGAGCCAGCAGAGCGATGACCTCATTCGATGCGCGGATGTCCAGGTTGGCCAAGGGCTCGTCCAGCAGCAGCAACCGCGGGCGGCTAATCAGCGCATGCGCGATCATGATCCGCTGCTGCTCGCCGCCGGACAGATTGCCCACCCGCTGGTTGGCGAAGGCCCTGGCGTCGACCGCGTCGATCATCTCGTCCACGAGCTGCCGCCGACGTCGTGACGGCAGCGGGATACCCAGCCGGTTGCCGTCCAGGCCGAGCCCGACCAGGTCCCTGGCGCGCACCGGCATGTCCGGGTCAAGCTGGATCTTCTGCGGCACATAGCCGACGAGCCCGCGACGGCTCGCGCTCACCGCGGTCCCGTCGATGAGCACCCGGCCGGCCGTGGTTGGCTGGAGCCCGAGGATGACCCGCAGCAGCGTCGTCTTGCCCGCGCCGTTAGCCCCGATCAGGCCCACCAGCTCGCCGGGGTTGATGGTGAACCGGACCTCGTCGAGTATCTGCCGGCCGCCAAGGCGAACGCTGACCCCGTCGACCGCCAGTAGCTGGCCGTCGACGGGGTCGCTGCCGACCGCCGCCGGCGTCACGGCACCAGCTTCTCGGTCGAGGTCTTGTCGGCGACCGCCTTTCTGAGGGCATTGACCTCCGCC
>JASHUE010000166.1:0-3485 GCA_030040195.1 Streptosporangiaceae bacterium
GCGGCCACGCGTGGCCGCCATGCATGGTGTCGGCTCGCTCCAGGCCAGGGGTGCATCGGCCTGGTGGTACCCGCAGGACACGGCCCGGCAGGTCAGGACCGAGGCCGACGGGATCGTCCAGCTCACGATCCCCGTCCGCTCGGGCCAGTGGCAGGGCTTCGTGGTCGACGTCTACAACCCGACCGACCTGAGTCAGACGGTGCTGGGGCCGGCCAGTGGCAACGGCAGCCCCGGCTCTCCGTACGGTCAGGTCGCGGTGTCAACGCGTGAGGTGCGCGGGGGCGCAGCCGCGCTGCGCGCTGCCGCGTACGGCCTGCCGGAAGTGATCCCGCCGCATCAGAGCCGTGCGATCCGGCTGATGTGGGTGTCGATCGTGTGCGACGAGCGCGGCGGCGGCGAGATCGACGGCGACTTCATGCTGCAGGTGCGCGTCGGCTGGGTCACCAGGACGGAGGTTGTCAACCTGAACCCGACATGGGCGGTGTACGGGCCGAGCACCGGCAAGTACGCGCTCACGGCACCCGCCTGTCAGTGACGCCCGTTCGCCTAGTATCCGGCTGCTGGGTCGATGCGGCCCTCCAGCGGCTCGCCTGCGGTGAACCTTGCAACATTGTCGCGGATCCGGGCGGCCGCCAGGGCGCTGGTTGCGTGCACTTGCCGAAACGGACATTCTGGCGGAGTGAAAGCTCCCTCGGACACGCCCAAGGCTGTGGACGCGCCCGTTGGACGAGCTGGACCCGATGCCTTATCGGCTCGCCTAGAGGCGCTCTCCCCTGACCACCCCTCCTCTCCTCGTTACCGAAGCACCGACACGTACCGACAAGACCCAGGCGATTCCAGAAGCTTGTCCGCAGCTGAGACACCGGACCGAGTGCATGTCAGCGACAACCCGGACGCTCCGGATCTCTTACCGCTTACCGACGATGAGTACGCCGAGCACCTTCAGATGGTCGAATTCCGCCTCGACGAGGCTAACCGTCAGGGCATGTCGACTCCCCGGCTCTACACCCGCGATCCAGACGGCAAGGTATGGGCCAAGAGTCGCGCCGATCAGCAGATTCGGATCCTCGACGATATTTGCCGTGAGAAAGCTAACGTCCCGTGCGACGGTGAGGCAGTCATCGCGGGAGGACTAGGCGGCGCTGGCAAGACCACGGTCCTCAGCCGGTTCGCCGGGATCGACAGAGCCAAATACTTGACTGTAAACCCCGACATCATCAAGGAGGAGATGGGCAAGCGCGGAATGATCCCCAAGGTAGAAGGCCTGTCTCCACTGGAATGCTCTCAGCTCGTGCACGAGGAATCCTCACTGATAGCTGGCAGCCTTGCGACACGGGCATACATCGACCGCCGGAACGTCATCTGGGACATAACCATGTCCCGCTACGAGTCGGTGGCAAAACGCATCGATGACCTGCGCGACGCGGGTTACGGCAACATCCTTGGAGTGTTCGTCGATATCGCGGCGGCGAAAAGCGCGGAACGGGCACAGGATCGTCACCGCGCGGGCATGGAAGACTACCGCAACGGCCGTGGCCTTGGCGGACGGCATCTATCTCCCGACCTGATCCTGCTCCAGGAGGCTGAGGACGGCCAGACGATCAACCGGAAGGTATTCGAAGCGCTGAAACCAAAGTTCGACCGCTGGATGGTGTTCGAAAACGGCGTAGATGGCCATGACCCGCTGCTCATCGAGTCCAGCGAGAACCCCCCGGAGTGCACGTGAGCGAAGTCAGCGACCTTATCGACTCCTATCGCAGTGGCGAGCTCACTCTGGATGAGCTCGCACAGCGGTTCCGCGTGCGCACCTGGCCCTCGCGACGGCCTGCTCCGGGCACAGCCCGTGAGGGATGGCGACGCGAGCAAGAGGACCCTGAGCCGATTCTCGAAGGCTCGTTTGATGAGGTCGTGAGCGCATATCACCTGGGCCTACTCACGGGCAATGAATACGAAGTCTTGTCGCGGGCCGCTTCTGAAGCTCGGACGCCTGAGTAATCCAGAGACATGATCTTTGCCCGGTAGTCGACTTTTGGGGACACTGGCCATGATGTGCGCTCGGCGGTTTACCGTCTGCAGCTTGCCCGCGCAGCTGGGCGAGCCGGGAATGTCGGGCACAAAGGGTAGCGTCAGCCGCTGTGACCAACGCTGGTGGCTGGACGGTCGAGTTCTACGCCGACCAGGGCGGGCGTGAGCCGTGCCGCGAGTGGGCTGATGGCCTGTCGCCGCAGAAGCGCGCAGCGTTCACGGCTGCGGTTCAGTTAGTGCTGGCCACGCGGGGCCTCGATGTCGTGGAGACCGAGTACGGCAAGGCACTGGGTGGCGGACTGTATGAGTTCCGCGTCCGCTGGACTGCCTCGGAGATCCGCCACAAGATCGAGGGCCTGCCTCCCAGAGAGGTCGGCGGCGCGGCCGAAGCGATCATGCTCCGAGTTTTCTTCTGCACCGCGGGCCAAAGGCTCATCTTGCTACTGGGTGGCTACGACAAGACGCAAGACGCCAGTCAGCGTCGGCAGCAGCGGGAGATCAGCAAGGCGCGCAAGCTACTTACGGCACACCGCGAGGCCCTGAAGCGGTCTGGAAGCAGGTAGTGGGGCGGAGGCAGGACGGTGATACGCTATAGCGCATCGCTATCGTGATACGTTAAAGCGTGTCGAGTGCATGGAGCTGCCGTGGGAACCAGATTCGATGACTGGGTGGCCAGGCGTGGACGCATACAGGCGCCCGGTGAGGCTGAGCTGCGGAGGAGATTCGAAGACGCCATCGTGCTCGGCCTGCAGTTCCGTGACGCCCGCGTAGCCCGCGGGCTCTCGCAGCGCGAACTCTCCGAGCAGTCCGGGGTACGTCAGGCGGACATCAGCCGGATCGAGCGCGGGGCTGGCAATCCCACAGAGTCAACATTGCAGCGCCTGGCCAGCGCGCTGGAAAAGCGCCTGGAGCTTGTCTGACCAGGATGGCGCCTAATACCCGGCTGCCGGGTCGATGCGACCCTCCAGCGGCTCGCCCGCGGCGAACCTTGCAACATTGTCGCGGATCCGGGCGGCCAGCATGCCCGTCATCATCTCCTGCGTGTCGGCGGTGTGCGGGGTAATGATGCAGTTGAGCCGGCCCCAGAGCGGATGACCGTCGGGGAGCGGCTCGGGCTCGGTGACGTCGAGCGCCGCGCCGGCGATCCCGCCGGCGTCCAGGACCGCCACCAGGGCGCCGGTGTCCACGTGCCGCCCGCGCGCGACGTTGACCAGCCAGCTGTCCGGCCGCATCACGTCGAGCTCGGCGGATCCGATGATCCCAGTGGTCTCCGGCGTCAGCGCGAGCGCGACGAACACGACCCTGGCCCCCGCCAGTCCCTCGTGCAGCCTGCTGGTGGGCAGCGTCCGCTCGGCCCCGGCCACAGGCTCGGGATTGCGCCGCACTACGGTCGCCCGCACCCGGAACGGCGCCATCTGCTCCAGCAGCCTGGTCGCGATGCCGCCGCCGCCGAGGATCGT
>JASHUE010000167.1:0-3652 GCA_030040195.1 Streptosporangiaceae bacterium
CCGCGGCGACCTGCTGGATCAGGGCAGTCTGATCTCGGCCGTCGAGCGCGTCCAGCCGGACGAGGTCTACAACCTGGCTGCTATCTCGTACGTGCCGATGTCCTGGCAGCAAGCCGAGCTGACCGGCGAGGTGACCGGCCTCGGAGTCCTGCGGGTGCTCGAGGCGATCAGGGTCTGCAGCGGTATCAGCGCGTCGCGCAGCCCGGGGCGAGGCCAGATCCGGTTCTACCAGGCCTCCACCTCGGAGATGTTCGGGCAGGTCAATGAGTCGCCGCAGAACGAGCTAACCGCCTTCCACCCGCGCAGCCCCTACGGTGTCGCCAAGGTGTACGCGCATCTGCTGACGCAGAACTACCGTGAGTCTTACGGGATGTTCGCGGTCTCGGGCATCCTGTTCAACCACGAGTCACCGCGGCGCGGCCCCGAGTTCCTGCCGAGAAAGGTGTCGCTCGGCGTCGCCAAGATCAAGTTGGGCTACGATCGGCAGCTGCGGCTGGGGAATCTGCACGCCCGCAGGGACTGGGGATTCGCCGGTGACTACGTGCGGGCCATGCAGCTGATGCTGACCCAGGACGAGCCTGCCGACTACGTCATCGGCACGGGCGAGACGCACTCGGTGCAGGAACTGGTCGAGTGCGCGTTTGACGCTGTCGGGCTCGACTGGCGCGACCACGTCGTCACCGATGCCGCCTTCATCCGGCCCGCCGAGGTGGACCACCTGTGCGCCGACTCCGCCAGGGCCCGAGACGAACTGGGCTGGGAGCCGAAAATAGGCTTCGAGGAGCTGATCTCCATGATGGTCGACGCCGACCTGGACCTGCTCGCCTCGGGCGGCAACGCGGGCGACTCCTTCTTTCCCGACGCCTGGTAGCTGTGGTCCAGGGGAATGACCCCTGTCGCACGGTCCCTGGCGGAGGTCAGGCCCGGCCCGCGACAAGCAGGCCGATCAGGTAGGTCAGCCCGGCGGCGCAGGCGGCCAGGAGCAGCTGACGGACGGCCCCGCGCCAGAACGGCCGGGTCGTGATCTTGGCAACCAGGCCGCCGCCGGCGAAGGCGGCCACGGCCGCCAGGATCAGCGCCGCCGCCAGCGAGGAGAAGCCCAGCAGGTAGGGCAGCAGCGGGATCAGCGCGCCGCAGGCGAACGTGAGCAGGGACGCGGCCGCCGCTATGTAAGGCGAGGGCAAGTCCCGGTGATCGACGCCGAGTTCCTCGCGGACATGCACGCGCAGCGCTTCCTCGGGGTGGCGCGAAAGCTGGCGGACGAACTTGTCGGCGACGTCGGCGTCGACGCCGCGCATCCGGTACATGGCCGCCAGTTCACGCCGCTCCTCCTCGGCGTTGGTCTCGAGTTCGTAGCGCTCCTTCTCGACCTCGGCCCCGACCAGCTCGTTCTGTGACGAGACCGAGACGTACTCGCCGGTCGCCATCGAGAATGCTCCGGCCGCCAGCCCGGCCAGGCCGGTGAGGACGATCGTGTGCCTGGACAGCCCGCCGCCGCCCACGCCCGAGATCAGCGAGACGTTTGTGACCAGGCCGTCCATGGCGCCGAAGACCGCCGGGCGCAGCCAGCCTCCGGACACGTCCCTGTGCTGGTGCCCGATCGGATGCCCAATTGGCCCGCCTTCCGCCCGGCCCGCGGCCGCGGAGGCGGGCGGGTTCGGTCGGGGAGACTCATCTGCTGATGACATGTGCTTGAGCACCTAACGTCGAGCGTTGCCAGATCCGACCCCTTCGCGCTGCCAGTACTCCGCGTAGCGGGCGGTACCGGGGTCGTCCCCCCGAGAGGGTACCCGAGCGGGGGTTACGGGGTCGTCCCCCGAGACCGCCCTAGCCGCCGCAGTCGCGCGGCGCGGTATGGGAGGCCGACCTGCTTGGTCGCAGCATCCCCGATTGACCGCCGGGCCCGATGATCGCCCGGTCGGATTTGCCTACACGCTCTGAGCGTGGAACGCGTCCCGGTAAGACTGCGGCGGGACGCCGACCATGCGCCGGAAGTGGGGCCGCAGCGCGATACCGCTGGCAAAGCCCACCTCGCGCGCGACGGCGTCGATGCCCAGGTCGGTCGCTTCCAGCAGGTGCTGGGCCCTGATGATGCGCTGGGTCAGCAGCCACTGAAGGGCCGAGCTCCCGGTGGCTTGGCGGAATCGACGGTCGAAGCTGCGCCGGCTCATGAGCGCCTGCGCGGCGAGGGCGTCCACATCCAGGCCGGGGTCGTCGAGATGGCGGAGGGCGTAGCCGAGGACGTCGCCCAGCGGATCGCTCGCGGGGTCCGCGGGCAGCGGTCGGTCGATGTACTGCGCCTGGCCTCCTGCCCGCTGCGGCGGGACGACCATCCGCCTGGCTATCGCGTTCGCGATCCCCGCGCCGAATCGCTGGCGAACCAGATGCAGGCAGGCGTCGATGCCCGCGGCCGTGCCGGCCGAGGTGAGAACGTCGCCGTCGTCGACGAACAGGACGGACGCGTCGACTCGCACGTCCGGGTACCGACGGGCGAGCGCGGGCGCATGCCTCCAGTGCGTGGCCGCGCGTCGGCCGTCGAGGATACCGGCCGCCGCTAGCACGAACGCGCCAAGGCACAGGCCAACAACCGTGGCTCCGTCCGCGTGGGCGGCGGCCAGCGCTTCGAGCGCGGCCCGTGGCGGGCGCTGGGCCGGGTCCCGCCAGCTGGGGACGATGACGATGGCGGCGTCGTCAAGCGCGGCGAGGTCGTAGGGAGCAATCATCTCGATGCCAGCTGTGGTTCTGAGTCGGCCGGGCTCGCCCGCGACCGGCCGCACGTCGAAGCGCGGTACGCCCGACTCGCTCCGGTCGACGCCGAAGACGCTGATCGGGACGCTCGTCTCGAACATTGGCTGGCCGTCGAACACCAGCACAGCGATCCCCAGCGGGTCTCGCTTACCCATCCGTGCATCCTCCCCGCACCGCGGATCTGGCTGGCTTGAATATATCGCAACATGGCTTTCAAGCCACTTCCGGGCACCTGGGCCGCGGACCAGGATCGACTGTCATGACCATCGGTGCGCAACTAATAACGATCGATGCCGTCGGCGGGCCCACCGCGATCATCGAGATCGCCGGACTACGCCTGCTGACCGATCCCACCTTCGATCCGCCGGGCCAGTACACCGTGGCTGGCCGGGTGCTCGTGAAGACGGCCAGGCCGGCCCTTCAGCCGGCCGATGTCGGCCGGGTCGATGCGGTCCTGCTCTCACACGATCAGCACGTGGACAATCTCGACGTGACCGGCCGCGAGTTCCTGGCCGGAGCGCCGATCGTGCTGACGACCGCCGAGGCGGCCGGACGTCTCGGAGCAGGCAGCCGGCCGCTGGCTCCGTGGCGGCATTTCGATCTTGTCGGGCCAGGTGGCGGCACGCTCCGGGTAACCCGGGTGCCGGCCCGCCACGGCCCGGCCGGATCAGAGCCCGTGGTTGGCGAGGTTGCTGGTTTCGTGCTGACCGGCGCGGGGCTGCCAAGCGTGTACGTAAGCGGCGACAACGCCTCGTTGGACGTCGTGTGCGCTATCGCCAGGCGCGTCGGCCGCGTCGATGTCGCCGTGCTGTTCGCCGGGGCCGCTCGCACGACCCTCGCGGGCGGCGCGCACCTCACGCTGACCAGCGCGCAGGCGGCGGAAGCGGCGCGCATCCTGAACGCC
>JASHUE010000168.1:0-2836 GCA_030040195.1 Streptosporangiaceae bacterium
GCCTCCAGGACGACCAGCACGAAGGCCAAGGTCGCGAGCCTGCGGTCGGCCGCCCAGGCGAAGCCGAGCATCCGCCGCGCGGCGCGGGGCGACGCAGCTGGCGCGGGCGGCCAGGCCTGCTCGGCGGATACCCGCCCGGCGTGCGACTGCCGCCGCGTTGTGTCAGTCATCTGCGCTCCCGTGGTACCTGCTGGCCTGAAGCCGGAACAGCCGTGCATACCGGCCGCCGGCCGCCAGCAGTTCCTCGTGGCTGCCGTCCTCGGTGATCCGGCCTTGCTCCAGCACGATGATCCGGTCCGCCCGGCGCACCGTGGAGAAGCGGTGGCTGATCACGATCGTGGTCAGGCCCCTGGTCAGCTCGATGAACCGGTCGTACATGTCGGCCTCGGCGCGCACGTCCAGGTGCGCGGTCGGCTCGTCCATCACCAGGACCCTGGCGCCGCCGCGGACCGCGAACAGGGCGCGGGCGAACGCGATTCGCTGCCACTGCCCGCCGGACAGGTCGACGCCGCCCTCGAACCGGGGCGACAGCGTGGTGGCCGGACCGGCCCGCAGCGCCGCGACCAGATCGCCCGCGCCTGCCATCGCGGCCGCTTCCGAGATCGCCTGGTCATCCTCTGCGTGCTCGACCGAGCCGAAGCCGATGTTGTCGCGCAGTGGCAGCTCGTACCGCACGAAGTCCTGGAAGACCACGGCCAGCCGGCGCCACCAGCTGACTCGGTCCAGCTCGATCAGCGGCCTGCCGTCCACCACGATCGAGCCTGCCGTCGGCTCGCAGAGTCCGGCCAGCAGCTTGACCAGCGTGGTCTTGCCAGCACCGTTCAGCCCCACGATGGCCAGCGACGTGCCGGCCCGGATGCTCAAGTCCAGGTCGGCTAGCACGGCCCCGTTCCCGCCTGGATAGCGGAAGCCAACACCACGAAAGGTAATGGACTCCCGCGGCAGCCCGGCGGCACTGGCACCCCCGCTCCGGCCGGGCTGCGCCGCCTGTTCCAGGGCTAGCACGTCGGGCACCGGCACTGCTCCGTTCTCGATCCAGGCATCGCCGTTCTGGCTGGCGATCATTGCCATCCCGAACAGGCCCTGCACGATGATGGCCAGCGCCGCGGCGTGCAGGGCGCCGGAACTGGCCGACCTGGCCAGCAGGGCCAGCACCAGTACGTGCGCGGCCAGCAGCATCGCGGCCAGGATGGCCATCCGGATCCGGCCAGCCCGGCGAGCCCGCCACAGCCACGTCATGACCTCGGTCCACTCCCGGCTGTACTCCTGCGCCAGCCAGCCGACGAGCCCGAAGATCCGCAGCTCCTTCGCCCAGTGCGGGCGCAGGCCGATGTCTTGCAGGTACGCTGCCCGGCGCAGCGGATCGGACCAGAACGGGCTGGCCTCGTAGTAGCTGGTCTGCAGCGTGCGGGCCACCGCGAGCCACAGCAGCGTCAGCGCGATCGCGGCGGCCGGCCAGTAGTAGCCGACCAGCACCGCCGCGGCCAGGCCCTGGGCGCGCGCAGCCCACTGGGAGCTGAGCCCGGAGACGAGTTCGCCTGGGCCGTACCTGGCCACCCGGAGCGCGCGGTCCACGATCGCGGCCAGCTCGGGATCGTCGGCCAGCTGCAGGTCCTCCCGACGCAGGGCGCTGGCCATGACCCGGCCGAGCAGGTAGCCGTCGAAGCGCCGGTACAGGTCGGTGCTGATCATCTCCTGCGCGCCCGCTGCAAGCTCAAGGCCGACCAGCACGACGGCCATCGCGATCAGCGTGCCGGCCAGCTGCCGCACCGGCTGCGGGCCAGCTCCGGCCCGGACGGCGGCGGGTACCTGGCCGATCAGGCGCCCGACGAGCGCGGCGAACGCGGCCGGGAGTGCGCCGGTCAGCACCGCAAGCACGGCAAGACCGCTCGCCTCACCGGGGAAGGCGCGAAAGAGCACGCGAGTCGCCGTCCGCCGGATGGCATGCCGTGGCGAGCTGAGGAATTTCACCAGGACCTAATACATGCCGGGCAGGTTAGCAGATCCTGCGGTCCTGCCCAGCGCCTCGGTGATCGCGTGCGAATCGCTACCAGGCTGTCGTGTCATTGCGCAGCGCGACGTGGCGCTGGCGGACCTGGGGCTGTGCCTGGCCCTCGAAAACGGCGGGCGGCCGGGCGGGCGGCCATTCCGGCGGCTGCGGCGTGCCCGCCAGTGCCCAGGCCGCCTGCCTTGCGGCGCCGAGTGCCGCGTACTCCGCCGGTTCTGGCACGAGCACCGGGACGCCGAACACGACGGGAGCGAGCTGTCGTATCGCCGGCGATCGGGAGCCACCGCCGATCAGCAGCACCCGCTGCTGCGGCACGCCCTGCCCGGCGAGCAGCCCGGCTGCCTCGGCGAGCGACGCCAGCACGGACTCCACGGCGGCCCTGGCCAGGTTCTGCCTGGAGGCGTTGCCAGTGGTGAGGCCGCGCAGCACCCCGGTGGCACTCGGCCGATCCGGAGTGCGCTCGCCATCCAGGTAGGGCAGCAGCGTGAGACCATCGGCGCCGGGGCTGGCAGCGAGCGCAAGGTCCGAAAGTCCCGCCAGTGTGCTTCCGGTCAGCGTGGCCACGGCGGACAGCACCCCAGCGGCGTTGACCGTGCAGACCAGGGGCAGGAACGCGCCAGTGGCGTCGGCGAAGCCGGCCACCGCGCCGGTCGGATCGGCGGCCGGGATGGTGCTGACGGCAAACGCGGTGCCCGAGGTGCCGATCGAGATGGCCATGTCTCCTGGCCCGAGGCCGAGGCCGAGCGCGGCACCCATGTTGTCCCCGGTGCCCGCCGAGAGCTGGGCACCCCACCTGGTCTCCCCGACCACCTCGCCCGGCGAGGCGAC
>JASHUE010000169.1:0-3428 GCA_030040195.1 Streptosporangiaceae bacterium
GGACGCTGGTCGCGCGGGCGGCCTGGCTGCGGGACCGGGGCATCCAGCCGAGCCGGATCTTGCTGCTCACCTTCACCCGGCGCGCCGCCGATGACATGCTCGCGCGGGCGCAGCCGCCGGACGGTCAGGCGGCCGAGCGCATCTTCGGCGGCACGTTCCACGCCATCGCCCACCGGATCATCCGCGCGCACGCCGAATCGTTCTCGCTGCCGCCCGAGTTCAGCGTCATCGATACCGCCGACGTGTCCGACGTCATGGACACGCTGCGCGATAGCCACGGCCTGACCAGCACTGGCCGCCGGGCGCCGCGGGCAGCGACGTGCGCGGACATCTACACGCGGTGTGTCAGCACCGGGATCCAGCTGGCCGAGGTCGTGGCCGCAGGTTTTCCGTGGTGCGTGCCGTTCACCGGGCAGTTGGCCGCGCTGTTCACCGACTACGTCGGGTACAAGCGGCGGTACGGGCTGGTCGACTTCGACGACCTGCTCCTGCTCTGGCGGGCGGCGCTGGCCGATCCCGCGGCCGGCGAGGCGCTCCGCGGCTTGTTCGACGCCGTGCTCGTGGATGAGTACCAGGACGTCAACGCCGTCCAGGCCGACATCGTCAGGCTGCTGCGGCCCGACGGCGACGGCCTGACGTGCGTCGGCGATGACGCCCAGGCCATCTACGCGTTCCGCGGCGCCGACCCTGAGCACCTGCGCGCCCTGGCGGCGGCGTTCGCGAACCTCGCGGTAATCCGGCTGTCCCGCAACTACCGGTCGCGGCTGCCGGTGCTGCTGCTGGCCAACCAGATCCGGCCGCAAAGCCACGGGCTCGAGCTCACGCTGGCGGCCGAGCGCGGCGACGGCCAGCGGCCGCTGCTGATCCGCTGTCACGACGAGGCGACGCAGGCACGCGAGATCTGCGCCAGGGTACTGGCCGAGTACGAGGCGGGCGTGGCATTCCAGCAGCAGGCGGTGCTGATCAGGGCCGCGCACCACAGCGACCTGCTGGAGATCGAGCTGACGGCCCGCGGCATCCCCTACGTCAAGTACGGCGGGCTTCGCTTTACCGAGTCCGCGCACATCAAGGACTTCCTGGCGGCGGCGCGCATCGTCGCCAACCCGGCCGACGAGCTGGCCTGGTTCCGGGTGATCCGGCTGCACGAGGGCATCGGTCCGGTGCTTGCCGGCCGGGTCATCGACGCGCTCCGGCTCCGCGAGCCCGGCCAGCTCGACCGCTGGCCGGAGGTCCAGGAGGCGCTGCCACCCCGGAGCCGGGCTCAGCTCGTGGCGACCCTGCGCGGGCTAGCAGGGGCTGCCGCGCTGCCGAGCACGGCGGAGCTGGCCACGGCGATTCTCGCCGTGCTGCGCGAGCCGCTGCAGGCCAGGTACGCCGACGCCGCCGTCCGGATGGCCGACCTGGAGCGGCTCGCCGACGCCGCCGCGGCCAGCCCCTCTCTGCACGAGGCCCTGGTCGAGCTGGCGCTTGACCCGCCCGTCTCCGCCTCCGATCTGGCCGGGCGACCGCGTCTTGACGATGACTTCCTGGTCATCTCGACCATGCACTCGGCCAAGGGGCTGGAGTGGCCGGTCGTGCACGTCCCGCAGCTCGCCGACGGAGCGGTGCCAAGCGACATGGCCCTGTCGACCCCGGCCGGGCTTGAGGAGGAGCAGCGGCTGTTCTACGTGGCCGTGACGAGGGCCCGCGACCGGCTATACCTGTATGCGCCGCTGCGGATGCATCACCACCGGATGGCCGCCGACGACCGGCACAGTTACGCGCAACTGACCAGGTTCCTCGGCGCTCAGGCCCTGGCGCATTGCGAGATCACGCAGGTCGCGCCGCCGCGCCCGGTCCTCAAGCCGCTGGCGCCCCTGGCGGCGGCCGTCGACCGCGAGCTGCAGTCGCTGTGGGGCGGTGGCTAGGAGACGTCCGTCAGGACGGGCCGGGTCCGGCGCCCGCCGGGTACTTCAACGCGGAGGCCGTCAGCTTGGCGTTAGCCGCGTTGGCCAGGTCGATGCCCAGTACGTCGGCCAGCAGGATCAGGTAAAGCAGCACGTCAGAGAGTTCTTCACCGGCCCGCGTCCGGAGCGGCTCGTCCCCGGCCAGCTCTCGGGCCTTGTCAGCCGGAAGCCATTGGAACAGCTCCGCCAGCTCACCCACCTCCCCGACGAGCGCGAGGAGTACCGACTTGGGATCATGGTAGCTATTCCACTGCCGGTCAGCCGAGAACTGGCGCATGCGGTCGCGTAGCGCCTGGAGATCAGACACGGTAGCAGCATGCCACGGCGGGGGTTCAGCGGTGATACGGGCAGGAACTGACACGCGTGTCAGTCTACGTGGAACAGATCATCCCAGTTCATCCGTGAAACCACCGAAGTCGCCGGAGAACCTCGCGACTCCGCGGAATGCCGTTACCTGAGCCCTAGTTGGAGAATAGCTGTATGAAAAGCAATACTCAGACCGCGGCGATACTCGGAGCCTGCGCGGTGGCGGCCCTGGCGACGGCCTGCGGCAGCAGCACCCCGTCCGTTAGCTCCAGTACCTCACCGCCGTCTTCATCCTCGCCTGCCGCGACGCCGACGTCCTCGTCGCCGTCCACCAGCAGCGCGCAGGCTCAGATCAAGAGTAACTGGATGACCTTCTTCGCTGCCTCCACGCCGGTCGCGACACGCGTCAAGCTGCTCGAGGACGGCTCAGAATTCCAGTCCATCCTCAAGGCCCAGTCCGGCCACGGCCTCGCGTCGACGGCGTCGGCCAAGGTCCTGAGCGTGGGCATGGTCTCGTCTAGTCAAGCGCTAGTAAAATACGACATTCTAATCGGAGGGGCGACCGCGCTTCCGAACCAGAGCGGAGATGCCGTTCTGCAGAACGGAACCTGGAAGGTGGGCGTGCAAAGCTTCTGCGGACTGCTCAAGCTCGAGGGCCTGAAGAGCCTTCCGGCCGCCTGCTCGAGCTCTGGATAGCGCGTGGTCAGCCCGGTCGACATCTCTGAGGGCGAGGCGGCGCCTGTCCGGCACGGCGGGCGCCCCATCGCCCTCGCGGTGCTGTGCGTCGTCCTGTTCCTGACGTTCCTCGACAACACGATCGTCAGCGTTGCCCTCGGCAACATTCAGACGCAGTTGCACGCAGGTGTCTCGTCGTTGCAGTGGGTGGTCGGCGCCTACGCGCTGATGTTCGCCGGGGCAATGCTCGCCTTCGGCATGGTCGGCGATGAGTTCGGCCGCAAGCGGGTCATGATCATCGGCATCGTCATCTTCTGCGGCGGCTCAATACTGTGCGGCTCGGCGAGCGGCAGCCACGCGGTCGCGCTGCTGATCGGCGGCCGGGCCGTGATGGGCTTTGGCGCGGCGGCCAGCGAGCCCGGCACGCTCTCGATGCTGCGGCACCTCTACACGACCGAGCGGACCCGCGCCCGCGCGCTCGGCGTGTGGACGGCCGTTTCC
>JASHUE010000170.1:0-4003 GCA_030040195.1 Streptosporangiaceae bacterium
CCACCTGCTCGGCCGAGTGCGGCAGCACCACGAGGCCGGGGCAGCACCGGTGGGCGGTCAGCCCGTCGCACTCGTAGGTCCGCAGTTCCTGCGGGTCGGTGATGACGCTGTCCGCGCCGCAGATCTGGGCCAGCCTGGTCCCGAGCGCGCTGTCCATCTTCCCAGCATCCCTCGCCGGCCGGCTGGCCGCTACTGGCGGGTCGGCCCGGCCGGCCTTGTCGGCCTGGTTGGCCTGGTCGGCGTCGGCAAACGGTCAGCTCAGCGGACGGCGAACAGCACGATGCTGGCGACGAGCGCGATGGCCGCGATCGACCCGGTTACCCGCCGGCCGTACCGCCACCGGCGTGGCTCGGCCCGCATGCCGACGATGAACTGCCGCACGAACGTGTAGGCGGCCAGTGCGGCCACGGCAAGGGGGCCGGATCGCTCAAAGCCGGCGAGCAAGACCGTGCACAGCACGGCGACGCCGATGATCAGCGCCGATAGCGCCTCGACCAGTTGGGCCGGCGCGCGCCGGCACCCGAGGTGGCGATCCGATGACCAGATCCCCCAGCGGGCCGCGGTCGGCCGTCCGGTACAGCAGCCTGCCCAGAAGCATCCGGGCCGTCCGACGGCCATGCCGATGAGCAGAGCCGGCGCCGCGACCGACAAGAGCGCCGCGGCGGGCATGCCCGGACCCGCGATCGCGGCGACTGCGATGACCACCGCAGCGCCCGCCACGAATCCCTGGATGCACCAGCCGTCGAACTTCTTGCCGCCCTGCACCGCGACGTACCAGGCCTTGCCGCCGATGGCGCCGGCGGCCACTCCGGCCAGCGAGTACATGAGCGGCCCGAAGGCGGAGTAATGACCGATGTGCAACAGCACGGCCTCGACGCCGAGGCCGACCATTACCCCGAGGGACACCAGCGTGGCGTACGCCATCCTGGTGACTCCCGGCACCTTGGTCCGCAGCAGCCGGGCGGTGCGCGCGGTGGGCGGGACTTCGGCCGGAACTTGTATGCGCCGCGGCCACGGCACCCGGCCCTCGCTGGCCCGGTCTGGACCGGGCGGCGCGTAGGAGCCGTACTTGCCGGTGCCAGCGTGCGTCACCGGATGCGCCGTGATGCTCCATTCGCCCGGTGTTACCCCGCGGACCTGGGTGGTGATGGCCACGGGACCGCTTCCCGGCACAACGCCGGTGACGGTCTCATCCTGGGCGAAGGTGTCTCCTGGCTGCGGCTTGCCGGCCACCTCCCGGCGGCGTCCGGTGAAGCGGATCGTCACGGTGAACGGGTCTTTGTGCTGTCCGGGATCGATCCAGTAGGTCAGCATGAGCACTTCTTCGAGCACCCTGGCCGCCCAGGCGGGCAGGTCGTCCGCACTGCCATCGGGTGTCGTCGCGGGCTTCGAGCCCGCGGAGTCCCGGACCGCCGGGTCCGCCGGTGCCGGGTCCACGGGGTTGGCGGGCGCCGAGCCCGCGCTCTGGGCGACTCTCACCCTCGCGGCCGTCCGGGCCGGAGCCCGGGCGGGCCCGCCCGTGCGGGCAATCGGCTCCGGGTCCCGCCACTGACCAGGCACGAGGGGCGCGTTCTTGGCCAGCGTCACGTCCAGCGGCCGCGATCGCTGCAGGCCAGGCGGCAGGTTGCTCGCCTGCTTCTTGCGTGACTGCACATTCTCGGCCATGGTGGCCTTGCGCTGACTGGGCTTCTTCTTCGACCGCGGCACGAGGACCCCTCCAGAGCCGGCCTGTGAGCGCGTGACCAGCGCGCGCCGTCGGGCAGCCGGTGGACCGGCAACACATAGTTGCCGCCTGTGTGGCCCTGTTGCTGGACGGCTCGTTGCGCGCAGATGACGTCTCGGTGAGAGCCGGAAGAAGCCCGGGGCAGTATGCCGGTCTTGCTCATTTTGCGAACAGAGCGCGTTCCCCAGCAGGCCCGGATGCGACGCCGGTGTCAGGATCAGCGTTGCCCGGCAAGGTACTGCGCGAGGTGATCGATCACCTCACGCGCGTCGTCCTCGATGCCGCAGATGAAGGTGGACCTGCGGCGCCGCAGCACGGGCAGGCCAAGCGCGTACAGGCCGGGGCTGCCGACTACCCCGCCGTCATGGTTCAGCTGGCCCTTCGCGTCGACCACTGGAACGTCGAGCCATCCGTACTCGGGCCGGAAGCCCGTCGCCCACACGACGGCGCGGATCTCGCCGCGGCGCAGGTCCAGTTGCAGGCGCGCCGACGCGGGCACCCGCGTCGGCGCGAAGCGCTCGGCAGATCCCACATCCAGGTCCCGGCCGTCGGTGTGCGCCCACTCGTCGAACGTATTCAGCAGGCGCTCCATCTTCAGGTCCGCGAGCGAGAACATGTTACGCAGGCCGCCGGAGAACAGCGCGCAGCCGTCTCGCACGGTAGCCCACCGGCCGACCAGCTCAACGCCCAGCGAGGTGAGCGTGTTGAGGTCGAGCGCCGTCCGCTCGGGCGTCCCGGCGAGCTGAGGGGAGGGGAGCCGCCTGGCCCGGGTGAGATCGTCGATCTCGTCGTAACGCTGGTCCCACACCCCCGTTGCTTCCATCCACCACAGCACATCGCGGCCGCGGTACATACGCGGCAGCCGCACGTGCTCGCCCACCGAGAGCAGCACCGGCCGGCCGGACTGCTGCAGCTCGCAGGCCAGTTGCACGCCGGTCGCCGAGGCGCCAACCACGAGCACCTTGCCGTCGGGAGTCGCGGCGGGGTCACGGTAGTCGAACGGCGTCAGCTGCTCGACCGACGACGGCACGGCCGCC
Organism: Streptosporangiaceae bacterium; assembly: GCA_030040195.1. GTDB lineage: Bacteria > Actinomycetota > Actinomycetes > Streptosporangiales > Streptosporangiaceae > JAJYUU01. The sequence continues at coordinate 2,761 of JASHUE010000170.1, forward strand.
GCGAACTGCGGTACCGCTGGGCGGTTGCAGGCGCCGCTCGCGATGACCACCGTCTCGCACGCGATCTCACCGAGGCTCGTCGTCACGCGGTATCCGCGCTCGCTGCGTCGCACCGACGTGACGTTCGCGCCGGTCCGGACGGGCGCACCCGAGATCTTGGCGAAGCGCTCGATGAATTCGGAGACTTCGGCTGCGGTCTGGTAGCCGTCGGGGTCCGGGCCCTCGTAGCGAAGGCCCGGCAGCCGGCTCTGCCAGTTGGGAGTGAGGACGCGCAGCGACTCCCAGCGTTCGCGGCGCCAGGAATTCGCCACCTCTCCGCGCTCGAGCACGACGTGATCGATGGACCGGTCACTCAGGAAGTAGCTTGCCGCGAGACCTGCCTGGCCCGCGCCGATGACAACCGTGGTAAAGCGCTCGATGGCTCGCTCCTCCGTAGCCTTGGTCGCTTAGTGCCTCCCGGAGCGCGCGTCAGCGAGGCCGCCGCGGCCGCTGACTGCCTCCCGGAAGCGTCAGCGGCCGCTGACCGCCTCCCGGAGCGCGCGTCAGCGAGGCCGCTGCGGCCGCTGACTGCCTCCCGGAACGCTCAGGCGACCTCGACGGTGACGTTCGTCGGGTTGGTGAGGGCGTCGAAGACGGCGGAGCGCTTCTGGGACTGGGCCACGAGCGCCTCGATCTCCTGCCGGGATGCGTCCGCGTCAATGGTAAACGTCACCTTGATGTCGTTGTAGCCGTTGCGGACGTCGCTGTCGGCGCCGAGGATGCCGCGGATGTCGTGAGACCCCTCGACCGTCGCCTCCACCGAGCGCAGCTGGATGCCACGGTTCTCCGCTACTGACGCCACGCCCGCAGTCAGGCAGCTAGCCAGCCCGACGATGAGGTACTCGATCGGCGTGATGCCGTTGTCTTCCGCCGCGAAGACCTCGGGGTGGTCGGCTTCGAAGACCGACTCCTGCTTGTGGGCCTGCTCCTGTCCGAGGCCGAAGAAGCTGTGGACGTTGATCGTGCTGTGGACGCCGCTGTTCCACTTGGCTGAAGCCCGCCAGGTGAACTGGGCGGCCTCGGGCGCGTCCTTCAGCGCTTCGCGCGCCCCGATCAGCGCCTGTACGTTGACACCGTTGGTAACCGTGGTCATACAGTCCCATTCCCCTCTAAATACCCTATTATGCCTATGGGGATCATTGACAATACACTATCCACGGGAAGCTAACATAGGCCGCATGCCAGAGCCAGCCCCGGCGCTCGC
>JASHUE010000171.1:0-4339 GCA_030040195.1 Streptosporangiaceae bacterium
GCTGGAGTTCCTGACCTCGATGAAGTTCATGCTGCGGGTTGAGGCGGAGGACGTGTCGGCCGACTACGCCGTGCTGACTGTCCTGGGTCCGGCTACCCCGGCCAGATTCGACATCGCGACGCAGGCGCAGATCAGGACCGGTGCCACGACAGACCTCATCATCGCGAGGGCCAGCCTGCCGGATGTGGTGGCACGGCTTCGGTCTTCCGGCGCTGCCCTCGCGGGCATATGGGCGCACGAGGCGCTGCGGATCGCGGCCGGGCGGCCCCGGCTGGGACTGGACACCGACCAACGCACGATCCCGCACGAGGTGGGCTGGATCGAGACCGCCGTGCACCTCAACAAGGGCTGCTATCGCGGCCAGGAGACGGTGGCGCGCGTGCACAACCTGGGTCACCCGCCGCGCAGGCTAGTGCTGCTGCACCTCGACGGCAGCGAGGACCGACTGCCTGCCCACGGCAGCTCCGTGCGGCTTGGCGAAGCCGACGTCGGTTTCGTCGGATCCTCTGGGCGTCACTACGAGCTCGGGCCGATCGCGCTGGCGCTGGTCAAGCGCACGGTGCCAACCGAGGCCACGCTGCAGGCCGACGGCATAGCCGCGGCCCAGGAGGTCATTGTCTCGCCGGACGCAGGGGCTAATGTGGAGATCACCCTCAAACGCCCGCGTGGCGACCTTATCGGGCGTCCTCGCGAGTAGCCTGAGCCGACAGCGGACAACGCTGTTCACTGGAGGTCACCCGCAGTGCTGCGCCAAGTGCTCCTGGCCCTGTCGGCCAGTACTCAGGCTCGTGAGCTGATCATGGCTAACCCGCTCACGCGCGACGTCGTGGCCAGGTTCGTTGCCGGCGAGACGGCTGCCGACGCCCTTACCGTCTCCGAGCGGCTGGTAACCGACGGTCTCGATGTCAGCATCGATTTCCTCGGCGAGGACACCGTCGATCCCGAGCAGGCTGCGGGCGTGGCGGAGGAGTACGTCCGCCTCATCGGCCAGCTATCCGCGGCCGGCCTGGCGATCGGCGGCCGGGCGGAGGTCTCGGTCAAGCCGACCGCCGTCGGCCTCGGACTGGCCGAACACGGCCAGAAGACGGCAACGGAGAACATCTCGAGGATCGCGGCCGCGGCCAGGAACGCCGGAACTACGGTGACCGTCGACATGGAGGACCACCCGAGGGTGGAGGCGACGCTGCGAATGGTCGGCGAGCTGAGGGCCGACTTCCCCGACCTGGGCTGCGTCATCCAGTCATACCTGCGCCGCAGCGCGGACGACTGTCGGCAGCTCGCCACGGCCGGATCGAGGGTCCGGCTGTGCAAGGGCGCCTACAAGGCGCCGGAAGGCGTGGGGCTTGCGGCGAAGGCGGACGTCGACCTGTCCTACGCCAGGTGCATGCGAATCCTGCTTGACGGGGCCGGTTATCCGATGCTCGCCACCCACGACCCGCGGCTGATCGCGATTGCCGGAGCCAGGGCTCGCCAGAGCGGGCGCGGACAGGACAGTTTCGAATTCCAGATGCTGTACGGGATCCGGCCTGCCGAGCAGGCCAGGCTGGCCGCCGACGGCGCGCGGGTTAGGGTCTATCTGCCCTATGGAAGCGACTGGTATGGCTACCTGGTTCGCCGCCTCGCCGAGCGCCCGGCGAACCTCGCCTTCTTCCTCAGGGCCCTGGCCACCCGCCACTAGCCCGGCTCCGGTCGGCGTAATCCGGGCCCCGGTAGCATGCCAGGATGATTGCCGTCCTAGGCGCCGGACAGATGGGCGAGGCGCTGATCTCCGGGTTGCTGCGAGCCGGAGTCGTGGCACCTGGTGAGATTATCGCCGCCGTCCGTGATGACGGTCGGGCCCAGCATTTGCGGGACGCCTACGGCATCGAGGTGCTGTCGGCCGGGCCCGCCGCGCAACGCGGGCAGACTCTCATCATCGCGGTGAAGCCGCAGGACATGGCCGCGCTCCTGGACGAGATCCGCCCGGCTGTGACGCCCGACAAGCTGGTGATTTCGGTGGCGGCCGGGATCACCACGGCATTCATAGGCCGCGCGCTGGCCGAGGATGTCCCGGTCGTCCGGGTGATGTCCAACACCCCGGTGCTGGTCGACGAGGCGATGAGCGTTATCTCGCCGGGCAGCCGCGCCACCGAGGAGCACCTGCGCCGGGCCGAGCAGTTGCTGCGCCCGGTCGGCAAGGTGCTGCGGATTCCCGAGTCTCAGCAGGACGCGGCCACGGCGCTGTCTGGTAGCGGTCCTGCCTACGTGTATTTCCTGGTCGAAGCCATGGTGGACGCGGGAATCTTGCTCGGAATGCCGCGCTCGAGCGCCCTGGAAATGGTCAAGCAGGCCGTATTCGGAGCCGCGACGATGCTGCGCGACTCCGGCGAACACCCGGTGCTGCTGCGCGAGGCGGTGACGTCCCCTGGCGGCACCACCATCAACGCGATCAGGGAACTGGAGCGGCACGGCGTCAGGGCCGCGGTACTAGCCGCGATCGAGGCCGCGAGGGACCGGGGCCGGGAGCTCGGCGGCGGGTGATCAGCCCGGCCCCCGGCCCACGCCGCCGGGCGCGGGTGAATGACTGGGGAACGGCCGCTGGCGCCGTTGTGGATGGGTTCGTGAATTGGCAGAGCTCGCACGGGTTGCCCTTTTCCATACAGGACTTACGCTGGAGACGGGCGTGACTGATGCGCCACTCCCGCGCGGCGTACCAGCTCGGTCGGAAGAGGGCTACCAATGGCAGCAGAAGCTACTCCGCTCAGCGACGTCAGGTTCCTGACCGTGGCCGAAGTGGCCGCGATCATGCGCGTTTCCAAGATGACCGTGTACCGGCTTGTGCACTCCGGCGAACTGGAGGCGATCAGGGTCGGCCGATCGTTCCGGGTGCCGGAGCGGGCCGTAAGTGACTACCTGAGGGAAGCGTACGTCGGCTCCGGCTAACCCGCTCCCGGCCCTGCGACCGGCCGCTTAACGCAGATCTGGAGGGGACTAGGCGCTGGATGCGGGAGCCTGAGCGTCTTGCCGACACGCTACCCGCTGGCGCCGCGCCGGCGGATGGGTAAGTGCTGGGCGAGGCCGGGCGGTGCCGGACGCGGGACAACTCCCGGATCCCCGCGGTGCTGGCTCGGGGGGACGACCCCCCCGAATCGCCCTGCAGAGGTACGCTGTGGCGTTGGCATGTTGCCCGGCCGCCCGAGTGGCGAGCATGTGCATGGGCATGCCCGTCAGCCATGAAAGCAAGCGAGGGTGGTCTCGTGGGTTCAGTCATCAAGAAGCGGCGCAAGCGGATGGCGAAAAAGAAGCACCGCAAGCTGCTGCGTAAGACGCGCGTTCAGCGCAGGAACAAGAAGTAACGGGGCTGGCGTCGGCCTGGCCATGCAGGCCGTGCAGCCGGAGGCGATACAGATCGAGCTATGAGGGCAGCCGCGCTCCCTGGCACCGGGGCTGACCAGGCAGCCCGCGTGCCCGCTGGCCGGCCGGGCCGATGACAGCCGGGCCGCCCGAGCTTTCACGCGGCTGGCGGGACCGGCTAACCGGGCTCGCCGATTTCGCGCTGCGACGCCTCCAGGGCGGATACGAGGTCGATGAGTTCGGCTTTGATCCTGACCTCAACTCGGCCGTGCTGATGCCCGCGGCGCTTGCGCTCTACCGGCACTGGTTTGAGATCCAGATGCGCGGAGTGCAGCACATACCGGCAGACGGGGCCGCGCTGGTGGTGGCCAACCACTCCGGCGTGCTGCCGGTCGACGCCATCATGCTCCAGGCCGGTATCTACGCCGAGCACCCGCAGCGGCGCAACCTGCGGCTGCTCGGTGCCGACATGATCTACTCCGTACCCGTGCTTGCCTCGCTAGCCCGCCGCAGCGGCCATACCAGGGCGCACCCCGCAGAGGCGCGGCAACTCCTTGCGGCGGGCGAGCTGGTGGGCGTGTTCCCCGAGGGCTTCAAAGGCATCGGCAAGCCATTCAGCCAGCGGTACCGGCTGCAGCGATTCGGCCGCGGCGGGTTCGCCCGGACCGCCATCGAGGCCGGAGTTCCCATCATCCCGTGCGCGATTGTCGGAGCGGAGGAAATCTATCCGATGATCGGGAACTCCGAACCGCTGGCCAGGGCCCTGCGGCTGCCGTACTTTCCGCTGACCCCGCTGTTTCCCTGGCTGGGCCCAGTCGGCGCCGTGCCACTGCCATCCCGGTGGATCATCGAGTTCGGCGAGCCGGTGACCGCCGGGCCGGCTGACGCCGAGCCCGAAGAGCCTGCGGTGGCGAAGCTGGCCGACCGGGTGCGAGACATCCTCCAGGACCGGCTCGACGTCCTGGTCGCCGAGCGCGGGCCGGCCTTCGGCTAGCCGCCCGCCCGG
>JASHUE010000172.1:0-4488 GCA_030040195.1 Streptosporangiaceae bacterium
GGGATCGGCGTCAAGTTACCGCGCTCGGCTGGCTGAAACGCTGCCATGATCTTCGGTCAGTTGCGGCAGCCGGGAGTTGCGTCTCGCCATGGAGAGATTTGCAACGTACGACATGGTATATGAGTTTCGCGCCGGCAGTTCTGTGCACGGTTCTGCCTTTTCGGCGCGCGACGGCGCCGCTTGGCTGAAGGCGTGGCGCAAATGGATCAGGCACCCGGAGCCCAGCGCTCATGAAGCTAGTGAATTCGAGCCCGCGCTCGCGGCCGCTCGGTCTCCTTAATCCGGGTACCGTCACCTCCCCCGCGGTGCCAAATGTCGCCTCTGGCGCGAGCGGACGATCGTGATCGAGGTCTTCGACCGGGCGTGGGGCTCGGCACGACAGTGGGAGGAGCCGTTGCGGCTGCCCGGGCCTGCGCTGCCGTATACGGGGCCTGGAATCTTCCCTGGCCGGGCTCGGACTCACAAGTCCTCGGAGCTGGTGGGACGGGACGAGGACCTCGCTGTCATCCGGGCGTTCGTCTGCGAGAGTTCGGCTCGGGGCGGGACCCTGCTGCTGTCGGGGGAGCCAGGCGTCGGCAAGTCCGCGCTGCTGGACGCCGCGGAAGAGACTGCTTCGACAGCAGGCATCCGGGTGCTGCGTGCGGCTGGCGCGGAATTCGAGGATGTCAGCTTTTCCGGCCTCAACCAGCTCCTGCTCCCGATTCGGGCCGGCTTCAACCGGCTCGACGGCCTGCACCGGAACGCGCTCAACGGCGCCCTGGGTTTGAGCGAAGGCCCGACATGCGACCCGCTCCTGGTGTCGAACGCCGCGCTGGCGCTAGTGCGCCTGGCCGCGGCGGATCGTCCGCTGCTGCTGATCGTCGACAACCTGCACTGTATGGACCGGGCCAGCGCCAGGGTGCTGGGATTCGCCGCGCGGCGCCTGACTGGCAGCCGGGTCGCACTCATCGCCGCGGCACGGACCGGACCTGACCGCCTATTCGAGCTCGACGTGCCCGGTTACGAGGTGCTGCCACTCGACGACCACTCGGCCGTGAGGCTCGTCGCCGACCGATTCCCCGACCTGGCCCCCGGTGTCCGGCAGCGGATCGTCACCGAGGCGCGAGGAAACTCGCTGGCTCTGCTGGAACTACCGGCCGGGCTGAGTGACCTGCAGCGCTCGGGTCTGGCGGCGCTGCCGGCGGTCCTCCCCTTGAGCCGCCGCCTCAGGGCTGTCTTCTCGCCCGCCGTCGCAGCCTTGCCAGCGGCCACTCGTTACCTGCTGCTGCTTGCCGCGCTGGAAGCCACCGGAGACCTCCGCATGCTGTGCGCCGCGGCGGCCGCAGAATGCGAGATCGAACTCGACCTCGCCGAGCAGGCCGGTCTTGTCCACGTTGACGGCACCGACCACCTGGTGATCTTCTCGCATCCGCTCATCCGGTCCGCGGTGATCGAGCTGTCGGCGAGCGGTGACGTGCGCCGGGCGCACCTAGCGCTCGCCATGCAGCTCGGCGATCAGCCCGAGCGGAGAGCGTGGCACCTGGCCGGCGGTGCCGTAGAGCCGAATGAGGAGGCAGCCGGCCTGCTTGAGCAGGTGGCGCGCCAGATGCAAGAACGGGGCGACGCCATCAAGGCCGTGACAACGCTGATTCGCGCGGCCCAGCTATGGCCGCGTGGCCGTGACCGTAGCCGCCTGATGGCGGAGGCGGCTTTCGTGAGCGCAACCGTGACGGGGGAGCTGGCGCTCGTGCCGCGGCTACTCGCCGAGGCACGCCGAGCCGCAGTCGAGCCGACCGCATCGCCGGCGTCCGGCGCGTCGCTGCATGCCGCGGTTGCCGACGCCTGCCTGCTGCTCAACGGAGCCAACGACATCGACTCGGTCCACCGACTGCTGGCCAATGCAATCCGGGCGTCGCCTAATCTGCCGCAGACGTCCGGCACCGCGATCACCGCGGCACTGCATATGCTCCTTACGGTGTGTGCTGCCGGCGGGCGGCCGGAGCTATGGGAGCAGTTCGACACGGCGCTAGCTAGCCTGGATCCCGGCGGTCGCGCCGAACTGGATCTGCTGGCCAGGACCCACGCCGACCCGGCTCGGTCGGCCATCGGCATCCTCAGCCAGCTCGACGGCGCCATCGCTGGTCTCTCCCGCGAAACCGGGCAGTGGCGCACCATCGTCGTCGGCGCCGCGGCTGCCCGCACCGACCGGCTCGCCGGCTGCCGTGAAGCCCTCTGGCGCGTGGCCCGCAACGGTTACGGGGGCGGGGCTGTCCTGCCTGCGACCAGCGCGCTGACCTTGCTGTGCCTCGATGGCTTCCTGACCGGTGCATGGGACGAGGCCTGGCAGGCAGGCGAGGAATGCCTGCGAGCATGCCGGTCTTATGGACACTCTGCCGGAGCATGGATGGCTCGGGAGCACCTCGCGATGATCGCGGCTGCTCGCGGCGACGATGAGCTGGTGCTGGAACTGACGGGAGAGATACTCCAGTGGGCCATGCCGCGCGGCATCACGCTGGCGCAGATGGCAGTCCACCGCATCGGGTCGGTGGCCGCGCTCGGCCGCGGGGACTTCGAGGAGGCCTACAGGGAAGCTGCCAGGATCAGCCCGCCGGGAGTTCTGGCCTCGCATGTGCCGTACGCTCTCTGGGCAGTGATGGACCTCGTGGAAGCGGCGGTCCGCACCGCCCGGCAGGAGGAGGCCGCCGCCCACGTCGCGGCGGCGCGCGACGCGCGCATCGCCGAGATTTCGTCCCGGCTTGCCCTGCTGGTTACCGCGTCTGCCGCGCTCGCGGCCCCGGTTGACCAGGCGGGCGACCTGTTCGAGCAATCGCTTGGGATCGGGGGCGCCGACCGGTGGCCGTTCGAGTTTGCTCGTGTGCAACTCGCCTTCGGCGAGCACCTGCGCCGGGCACGGGCGCCCGGTGATGCCCGCATTCAGCTTGGCGCCGCGCTTGCCGCATTCCGTGCTCTGGGCGCCCGCCCGTGGGCCGACCGGGCTGCTAACGAGCTGCGAGCCGGGAGGCTGACCCCGACCAGGACGGAATATCACCGACTCCCTGTGCTGACAGCCCAGGAACACCAGGTTGTGTCGCTGGCTGCCGCCGGCCTCACCAACAAGCAAATCGGGCAGCGCCTCTACCTGTCCCCCCGCACCGTCGGATCCCACCTCTACCGGGTCTTCCCGAAGCTCGGGGTCTCGAGTCGCGCTGGACTCAGGGACGCACTGATCGCTCACGCGTCTGGTGATAGCGCGCGCGCTGTCCTGCCCTGATTGTCCTTCGTCCCTGGTCCCGGCCGAGTAAAGCCAGGCGTGTACCGCTGACAGCGCCACGCCTGCCGGTGGCGGCGTCCGGGCCGGATCGTGCACAATCCTCCTGTCAGCCAGCTGGCAGGAGGAACGGACGTGGCTGAGGCGCCGGTCACTTTCTCCGATCTGCTGCGCAGGCTACGCGCCGATGCTCGTCTGACGCAGGAGGAGCTGGCCAGTGCCGCGAATCTGAGCCGGCGCGCGGTTAGTGATCTGGAACGGGGAGTGGCGACCACTCCACAGAAGGACACCGTGCGGTTGCTGGCCGATGCGCTGGATCTGCTCGGCCCGGAACGGGCCCACTTCGAGGCGGTCGCGCGAGGCCGTCCCGTGCAGAGCGTGCCTGCGGCAGCCGCGGCGGCGGCCATGCGGTCACTGCCGCGTGACGTGGCCTCGTTCGTCGGGCGAGAGCCGGAACTTGAGCACCTGGCGCAGGCAGCGGTGGCGGCGCGGGGTGTCGTGAGCATTCAGGTGATCGGCGGGATGGCCGGGGTCGGCAAGACCGCGTTCGCGGTGCACGCCGGGCATCGCCTCGCGGACGCGTTCCCTGACGGGCAGATCTTCGTCTTGCTGCACGGACATACGCCCGGCCGACGGCCGGCCGATCCGGCCGACGCGCTGGCCAGTTTGCTGCTGACGATCGGCGTTCCCGCTGCGCAGATCCCGCCGGGCCTGGAAGCGCGGGTAGCCCTGTGGCGGGACCGGGTGGCTCTTAAACGACTGCTGTTGGTGCTCGATGACGCGGCCAGCAGCCGACAGGTCCTGCCGCTGCTGCCGGGTCGCGCCGGCAGCCTGGTGCTGGTCACCAGCCGCCGGCATCTGTCTGCACTGGATGATGCCACCCCGATCAGCCTGGACATCCTGCCGCCCGCCGAGGCCGCCGCACTGCTGGTCCGCCTCGCGGGCCGGGCCGGGCTGAGCCCGGCGGATCCGGCAGTGGCCGAGATCACCCGGCTGTGCGGCTACCTGCCGCTGGCGATCGGCATGGTCGCCCGCCAGTTGCGCCATCACCCGGCCTGGTCAGCCGCCGGGCGGGCGGCCGAACTCGCCGCTGCGGTGGACCGCGTGGAGCTGATGGCAACCGAGAACGTGTCGGTGGCCGCCGCGTTCGACCTGTCCTATGCCAACCTCACCGCCGATCAGCAGCGCCTGTTCCGGCGGCTGGGCCTGCATCCGGGCCCTGACATCGACGGTTACGCCGC
>JASHUE010000173.1:0-6107 GCA_030040195.1 Streptosporangiaceae bacterium
CCGCCGCGATGGGGGCACTCGGTGGCTGGGCGAATCCTGGATCGGAGATGGCCGGACCGCCCGAGCTTGGCTCGCCCAGATCTCTCCGCCAGTCCAGCCCGCCGGTCATGCTCGGCCCGGCCAACCCGCTGCCTGCCGGCGTGCCCGGCCACTTCATCTCGGTCGGTGCGTCGACCGGCGCCGCCTGATCCGGCCGGCTCCGGTCCCACAGCGATCCCGCGCCGCTCAAAGGCCCGAGGGGCCCTGATGGTGACTGAGCCTGGTCGGCGGCCGCCCGCCGTGCCTGGGCTTCCTGGGCGGCGGCCGCGACGCCGGCTCTGGCGGCTGCGATAGCGCTCCCCGGACCGCCAGCGACGGTCCCCGGTCGGCCTGCCACGGTCCCCGGCTGGGCTGGGCCGCTTCCCGGCTCGAAGGCGGCGCTGCCGAGTCGGCCCGGCCCGCTTCCCGGCCCGAGTGGGCTGCTATCCAGTCGGCCTGGCCCGCTTCCCGGCCGGAGTGGGCCGCTGTCCAGTCGGCCTGGCCCGCTTGCCGGCCCGAGCAAGCCACTGCTCGGCGCCAGTGCGCCGTTTCCTGGCCTGGCAGCATCGCCCGCCGGGCCGGCAGCACCGCCCGGCAGGTCGCCAGTACCGCGGGAAGGAAGGGCCAGGGCCCGCCCGCCAGCGGGGGGGTAGCCATCGGCCTGCACCGGCCTCGTGTATGCGGACGGGCCAAACGCCGCGGGCGTGCGTGCGTCGAGGTCCGGGGTCGCGGCCGCGGCCCAGGGCAGGTCGCTGTCTGGCTGAACGGCAGGCCCCCAGGGCGGGGTGCCGGAGACCACCGGCCGCCTGCTCACCTCTCGTGAGGCAAGCGCCGAGCCTGGCCTGATAACCACATCCGCGTCAGCCCACGGCGGCGCGGCCGGCGGAGCCCCGGTGATGCGGCTCGTGATCGGCCTGCCGCTGGCACGGCCCGCGGCTGGCTGGCGGCTCGCCATTGCAAACAGGCCCCTCCCCGAGACCGCCGTGGTCTTTGCCGCGTGGTCGGCCGGCAGCACCTGTCCGGTGATCGGCGCCTGGAGCGGAGCCGCGAAGTACTCAAGCATGCGATCAGCCTCGGTTCCGGCGTGCGGATACCTCGACTGGTGGTGACGACTCGTCCACTCGGCGGCGATTGCTTCTTGCTTACGGACCGTACGGCGTCGGCTGACCGCCGAGTACAGAGCGATCAGGAGCAGCAGCACGACCAGGAGCCCGGCCGATATGATCCCGTCCCGAAGCAAGGTGCTCGGCAGGCTCTTCGGGGCGGCGGCCGGGGCGGGCTGCGTGACCACGGGCAGCGCTCCGGTGCCGGCCAGGGCCCCGGCTGGCACCTCGGCCGCAGCCGCGGCCAGCGCGAGTTGCGCGTCCGCGGTCCCGTTGCCAGACCCAGCCGTCTTCCCGTGGAACCTCGTGCCGGAGATCAGCGCCTGTCGCACCTGTGCCGCGGACAGGCTGGGGTAGCTGGAGCGGATCAGGGCAGCCGTCCCCGCCACGATCGCGCTGGCCGCGCTGGTGCTGCTGAGCGTCTGGTAGCCGCCGTCGTTCGCGGCGGCGACGACGTTGACTCCGGCGGCGGTTATCGTGACGTAGCTCTGATGGCTGGTCCACGGGGCCTTGATGAACGCCTGATCGAAGGCGCCGACCGCGATGACGCCCCGGTAGGCGGCGGGGAAGTTGGGGGCATCCGATCCGCTGCCGTCATCGCCGGCGGGAGCCACGAGGACGACGTCGTGCGCGAGAGCGTAGCTGACGGCCGCCCGCTCCGCGGAACTGCCGCCGGCGGCCGCGGCTGCGCCGCCGCTGCCGAATGCGTTGGGCTGGCCTGGATCGATCGGCAGGTCGATGACGCTGGCGCCGTGGGCGACGGCGTACCGGATTCCTGCGGCGATGTCGCCCGGCAGCGCGGCCGCCACGGATGTCTGGGCCAACAGCGGGTCGCCACTGGGCAGGGTCACGGGAACTGAGAGGATCCTGGCTTGCGGCGCGACGCCGATGATGCCCGAGGCGTTGCGCGCGCCGTGCCCGTGACCGGCGATCAGGCTGGCCAGGGCGGTCCCGAGCTGACCGAAAAACTGGCCACTGGATGGCGCACCGCTGACCATGTCCGGGCCCGCGGTCACCGAGCCGGTTAGGTCCGCCTGGCTGGCGTCCACGCCGTCGCTCAGCACGGCCACGGTGACGCCCGAACCCTTGGTGGTTGTCCAGGCCTGCCGCACGTGCAGCTCAGACAGCCACCACTCGCCGTCGCGAACGCTGGCCCCGAGTGCAGGCGTGATTGTCATGGCGATCGTGCTGGCCGCTATGCCTGTCGCAATGAGTGCCATGACAGGGCGGCAAGACCTCAGTGGCACGCCAACTTGCCTTCCATGGGAGTACCGCACATTGTGTCATGTTCAAGCTATTTGCGTGCTATCTGCGCGAACTCAGTCAGCGCGGATGGGCCTTGGCTGGATGGGTCTGCGAGAGCCGGACATGAGCGCCAGGAGGCAGCCCTAGCTGCTGGGCCGCGTCTCCCGCGTTGATGGCCAGCGATATCAGCCCGGCGCTGTCGGTGAACGCGACTATCTCGCCGGGCGCGCCGGCGGCGAAGGTGTCCAGGTAGGGGACCGTCAATTGGCGCCTGCCGCATCGCACGACGACCGGCGAGCCGATGCCGATGCCGAGCAGCCCGGCATCGGCGGCGGGAATGGACAGCTGCACGTTCCCGAACCGGTCGACGGACATGACCTCGCCCTCGGCCTCGCCGTCCTGTACCCGGCTCGTCGGGGCCGGCAGCTCGACCAGGTCCCCGACGCCGATCTCGTCACCCGCCTCGGTGAGCGGCGTCCCGGCCGCCAGATGGGCCGCGACCGGCATGAAGATGTCCCGGCCATGGAAAGTTGCCGACACCGGGTGCAGCCAAAGCTCGCCGTTTGTCAGCTGCACGGCCTGCCGCGCGCCGCCCAGGGTCGCGATGGCCCACGACAGGAGTCCGTTGTCCGGCCCAACCAGGATGCTCTCCCCGGCCGCCACCGCGATCGCCCGCCGGACCGTCCCGACGCCGGGGTCGACCACGGCCACGTGAACCGCGGGAGGCAGGTAACCCACAGTCTGGGCGAGCACGGCCGCTCCCCGGCGGACATCACCCGGCGGTACCAAGTGGGTGATATCGATGACCTTCGTCGCAGGCGCTATCCGGGCGGCACCGCCGTGGCAAGCCGCGACGAACCCGTCCTCAAGCCCGTAGTCGGTCAGGAAGCTCATGTAGTTGTAGAAGGTCACGTCTGGTGAGCGTACGGCGGTATTGCCTCTGCGCATAGGGTCGCTCCGCCGCGCCACCCCTAGGATGAATGTCAGGCGCGGGTTGCCGGGAGGCTGGGTGGCGGCATTAACGGAGCGCGATATGCGCATCCTGGCCTTCGAGCGAAGCTGGTTTCGGCTGGCCGGCGCCAAGGAAAGGCAAATCCTGGAGGTATTCGGCGTGCCGGTCACCAGGTACTACCAGCTCCTCAATGAGCTCATTGACAGGCCCGAGGCAGCCGCGTTCGACCCCGCACTCGTGACCAGGCTGCGGCGCCAGCGCAGCCGTCGGCAGCGGATCAGGTCGGCGAGGGCGGACTGAGTCGTGGGAGAAAACGATCAAGACGGGAACTGGGTCTTCCCCGGCATACCTGCGCCGCGAACGGCGGTCGGCCGGGCGGGCCTCATTGCGCTGATCGAGCAGCCGGCGCGGGCGCTCATCGGGCTCGATTTCGATGGCACGCTGGCTCCTATCGTCGCCGACCCGGCCGCGGCCAGGGCACTTCCGGCGGCGACTGCGGTTCTCGCCCGCCTTGCCCCGCTGGCCGGGACGGTGGCCATCATCACCGGCAGGCCCGCGGCGGAGGCGGCCGAGTTCGCGGCGCTGCGGGCCGCACCCGGCGTGGTCGTGCTCGGCCACTACGGAAGCGAGCGGTGGGAGAACGGCAACCTGAGCAGCCCGGCGCCACCGCCGGGACTCGAGACCGCGCGCGCCGAACTACCCGGCGTGCTGGCCGGCGCCGGAGCGGACGCGGGGACGTTCGTTGAGCTCAAGCGCCAGGCGGTCGCCGTGCACACCAGGCGGGCAGCGGAGCCGGAGGCGGAGCTGGAACTGCTCAGGGTCCCGCTGACCCGGCTCGCCGACCGGACCGGGCTGGCCGTCGAGCCTGGCCGGCTGGTAATCGAGCTGCGCCCGCCCGGGTCGGACAAGGGCCTGGCCATCCGCGAGCTAGCGGAGCAGCGGTCGGCGGCGGCGATCATGTTCTGCGGCGATGACCTCGGCGACCGGCCCGCCTTCAGAGCGGTGCGGGAGTTGCGGGCCGAGGGGACTCCCGGCCTGGCGGTGTGCAGCGGATCGGCCGAGGTTCCCGAGCTAGCCACTGAGGCCGACCTCGTGGTCGAAGGCCCGGCCGGGGTCATCCGGCTGCTCACCGGCCTCGCGGACGCGTTCAGCGCAGGCCGCCGGGACGCACCTCCGGCTAGTCCCGGTCAGTGACGGCCCGCGGCTCGTTCCGTTCCATGCGCAGCTCGTCCTTAGTTCTCGTCCAGGGCGCGCAACTGGTCAGCGAACCAGCGAGCGGGCGGCCAGGTGCCGGCCGCGGCGGCCAGCACGGCACTGCGCCGTGACCGCTCCTGCTGGCTCATGCACAGCGCGTCGTGGAGTGCCTGCGCCGTCTGCGTCACGTCGTAGGGGTTGACCATCAGCGCCGCATCGCTCAATTCGGCCGCGGCGCCGGCCTCGGTCGACAGCACGAGCGCGCAGCCGTGGTCGGACAAGACCGGACCTTCCTTGGCGACCAGGTTCATGCCGTCCCTGATCGGGTTCACCAGGAGCACATCGGCGAGCCGGAGTGCGGCCAGCGAACGCGCGTAGTCATCGTTCACCTCGAGGATCAGCGGATCCCAGCCGGGCACGGCGAACTCGTCGGTTATCTCGTCGGCCAGCCGCTGCACCTCCGCCGTGTACTGCTGGTATTCGGCCAGGTCGCCTCGGGATGGATAGGCGAAGGCCAGCTTGGTTATCCGGCCATGCCACTCCGGCTTGGCGCGCAGCAGATCCCGGTAGGCCTCAAGGCCGCGCACGATGTTCTTGGACAACTCGGTCCGGTCGACCCGGACGACCAGTCTGCGGCCAGCAGTCTGCTCGTGGAGCACGGCGATACGGTCCTCCACATCGGCCTCGGCCGCACGCTCGCGGAGCAGGTCGGCGTCCACCCCGAGCGGGTGTACGCCGACGCTGGTGTGATGTCCCTCGAAGCTCACGCGGTTGGCGGCCCGGTCGACCGCGGCGTCCAGGAACTCCTCGCAGCAGTCCATGAAGGCGTCAGCCCAGCGCCGGGTCAGGAAGCCCGCATGATCCGCGCCGAGGATGCCGGCCAGCACTTCGCGGCCCACCGCATCCGGCAGCAGGCGGTAGTAGTCCGGTGGTGCCCAGGGAGTGTGCGAGAAGTGCGCGATCTTGATGCTATCGGCCTGTGTGGCGAGCATCCGGGGCGCCAGGCAGAGGTGGTAGTCCTGGATGACGGCGCGGGCCTGCTCGTCTGGCTTCACCGCCTCCGCCAGCGCGCCCGCAAAGGCTTCGTTGTAGACGCGGAACGCCGTCCACTCTCGCCCGAATTCCGGTCCGAAGCTCGGCTTGTTCGGCGTGTCGAACAGCATGTGATGGACGAACCAGAGCGTCGAGTTCGCGACGCCGTTATAGGCCAGGTCGAACACGTCGGGCGGAAGATCAAGCATCCGCACCGCCGATTCACCGCTTGCGCCCTCCCACTCGAGGAGACCATTGCCGGCGGCTCGCACGGCGGCGCGATCGTCGTCGCTCAGCGCAGCGCACACCCACAGCATGTCTTCGTCTTCGGCGACGGCCGACAGTCCGGACACCACGCCACCGCCGCCGCGTTTCGCCGTGAACTGCCCGTCGTTGCCCCGCGTGAAAGACACTGGCCCCCGGTTGGACGCGACGAGCACACGTCGGCCGGCTGCTGTATCACCCATATAGGTCGAGATTATCGGCTCCGATCGCGGCCGGGACCGGGCAGGGGGCGGGCGGGCCCGGCTGTATGGCGGGTACCAGCCGCCGGCCACGGCGTG
>JASHUE010000174.1:0-3346 GCA_030040195.1 Streptosporangiaceae bacterium
GTCCGGCGTGCCTCGTGAGCCTCGTCAGTGGCGCCACCACTCACCAGGGGATCGGCGCCCACGAGGATGACGGGGACGAGTAAGACGGGGTCGGGCTGGCCGGGTGGGTAAGATCACTGTGCCATTAGCGTGCCATTAACAGCGGTCGACAGCGGTACGCGACGGTCACTCGCAGATCGTGGTCGGACCAGGTGGACGGATTACCACCAGGCAGAAGCAGCGATTTGCAAGCGGGGGTCAGGGGTTCGAGTCCCCTTAGCTGGCACCCTTAGCTGCACCATGACCTGGTCGGGCGGCGCCATGCGGCGCCGCCGAAGCCGGGCTCGAACCGGCTGTGGCGCTTTGTAGACGCGCCCCTAAACCGCTTGGGCGACCTCGGCGTCCCCTACGGGACTCGAACCTGAAGCGAGGATCTCGCGTTGTGCCCAGGATGGTGACAGGCGGAACCACCGCGTCTCCGCCGCCTTAGCGCCATCATGATGATCAACTGCTAGCGACGCTAGATAATCTGCCTGAAAAGGAACCTACTCTCGAAAGGCAGCAAGATGGGCAAAAGACCAATCGGCATCGCTGCCGTCACCAGCATCACAGTCGCGGTGGCAGCCTTACTGACCCTGGGTACCACCGCTGTATCTGCCGCCACGTCGAGGGCTTCGGCTCCCGCTCACGTCACCGCGCCGAGCGCTGCGGAAGCAGCTTCGGGCTGCGTGACCGAGATATTCAGCATCGCCGACGAGCCCTACTACGAGCCATGCGTGCTCGATGAGCAGGTGCTGTTGAACAACCTCTGGTCCAAAGGTATGCCTGGCCTCTATAAGCTCGCGACCGACGGCTACTACGGACCCCTCACAACCGGCGACGTCGAACAGTTCCAAAGGGATGCGGGCGACAGTGTCGACGGGGTGACTGGTCCTGAGACCTGGGGCTCGTTGTGCATTATCAATGCCGGCAACGGATTCACGGGCGTCTACTGGCACGACGCAGGATGCAACACCGAGCCGTGACTGTAGCCCAAACCGCCCAACTCTTACCTAGCGGCTAGACCGCCCTGTGGCCTCCAGCCCCGGACCTGATGCTCTATCCGACTGGGCTGCCGACCATCCCGCGGCCGGTTCGCGCGGATCGCCGCCGCAGCCGAGCGCGAGCAGCTGACCTACCTGGGCTTCCTCGCCGAGTTGGTAATGGCTGAGTGCGACGACCCGGACCGCCGCGGTGCAGCCGCCGGATCCATGATGCGGTGTCCCGCGACAAGCGGATCGAGGAGTTCGACTTCGCCGCCAACCCGGGTCCGCTACACCCTGGCATCCAAAACTGGTGAACGAGCTCGCAGAAGCGGCCGACGACAAGCAGCTCTGCCGCACTATCAACCGCTACGGCCGCATCGACCTGTTCTGTCTCGACGAACTCGGATACATGGACCCAGGCGGGAGCTTGTAAAGCCAGCCACGCCGGTTAGCTTGTGCTCGTGCCGCACTACGACGCCGACGACTCAGGCGAAGCCTTTGCAGCGCACGTGCACGCCTACTTCGCGGGACACAAGCTAACCCGGCAGAGCTGGCCACTCGGCCCAGTGGAGCGGCGGATACCTGGCTTCTTCGTCTATGCCGCCGGACCAGGGCCGCGATTCCCCGGATGGAGCTACCTGACCGCCGGATGCTGGAAGGCCACCGCGCGACGCCAGCATGGCCTGGAGTTCATCCTGTCGGCCAACGCCGAAGACATTCGCCACGTCGAGGTGCTCACCATGCTCGCCTACTACCACGCCGGGCCACAATCGCAGCGTCTGGACCTCTGGCATACCGCACCCATCGGCGAACCGTGGACGCCAGGCTCACGCTGCGAGTTCGTGCTCATCGACCTGCCCTACGCCTACGGTCCCGACCTGGAGTCCTGCTCCTGGAACAACGGACACGTCCGCACGCTCGCCGCGCTTCCGATCACGGCAGCCGAGCAAGCCCTGAAGATCGACCAGGGAGTCGAGCAGCTCGAGCAACGGCTCGAAGACGCAGCAGCCGACTTTGCCAACCCCCTCAGACCCTCCGTCGCCTAACGCCGCTGCACCACGGCACATCCGGGGCCCGATCAGGCCGTCACTATGGGGCCAGTTCAGGTTGACACAGTCAAAGTCGTTGAGCCCGGTGGGAGCGCCTGGCTACGGGCCTCCTCGTCGACATGCGTGTAAATCTGAATCGTCGTGGAAACATGCGCATGGCCCAGGATCACCTGGGCGTCGCGCGGCGGGACGCGGAGCTTCTTCAGCAGTGAGGCTGGTGTGGCGCACATGGTGCTGGCGCGGCTGCCCCAGCGATCGCCGGGTGGCTAATTCGCGGTGAGGTTGCGGGGCAGTGCACTGCGGAACCGTTCACCCAGCCAGGCCGTCCAAGGTGGCAGCGCAGTTGTGACCTGGAGACTGCCGTGAAGCGAGCGCTCGCCCTGATGTGCCTGATTGCCGTGCTGTTGGTGGCATGCTCGGCGGCTCCCCACAACCATCCGGCCCTGGGAGCCGTCACCGGAAGGCTGGTGATCGAGGGGGGCGCGGGCGGTGCGCCGCCCGTTCGCCCGATCCAGGGAGTCGTCCAGTTCATCGGCGGCCGCCATCTGCCGGTCACGGTCAGCACCAACGTCGCCGGGGCGTTCTGGGTGCAGCTGCCCGTCGGCCGCTACCAGGTTTCCGACCGATCGCCGCACGTCCTCGGGCCGGGCGGCGCGTGGTCGGCCGCGGCGCCAGTGACGGTCACCGCGCATCACACCACCGCCATCACTCTCACCTTGTTCGTTCCCTGACCCCTGCTGTCCGGTCGGGCCGGTCGCTGGCCCCGGCCGCTCTACATTGTTGATCCGAGCCTCCATATCGACGTCCGACCGGTGCAGGGCGCACAGCTCTCCCCAGCGCGAGCTGGTGCAGGTGGCCATTAGCACGAGTGCCTGGTAGCGGACTTCGGTGCCTCTTGACCAGCCGGTCTATTCCCGGCACTCTGTCGTTCGTACTTGTCGGCCTCGATTGTCCAGCGCTGGCTCCCGACGCCAAGCCCGCCTGGGGCGCCGCTGCGCCGTCGGCTATGCCGAGCCTTGACTCGGTTCGCCCTCGCCTCGGAGCCGCGCCTACGAGAAAGACAAACGCAACCAGCAGACCGGGGATCCCAGGAGGGAATTGCGCGGTGAGCGCGGAGGCGACTTCGGGATCAGCTGACCTCGTACCGCGCGCCCTTGTGCGTCCGAGCCAGAGCTTCGTTACCGCCACTGGCTGGGCTGCGCTGCTGACGGCCGCCGTCGCGATCTGGGTCGCAATCGAATCCAGAATCTACGGCCCTGGGTGGCTGCTCTGGCTGGCGGCTGGTCTGCCGCC